>JAUNTR010000082.1:5413-8410 GCA_030538575.1 Cruoricaptor ignavus
TTTCTTTATTTTGTTCGTACAAATTCACGAGTTTATATTATTTTCTAAGGTTTTTGGAGTTGATTAAATTTTCAAATTCTGTTACAATATTGTCCCAACGTTGCTGGTGTTCTTTTGTAATTCCGCTACCATTATTTTTAAAAATGTTTTGGTTTGCATCTTTCACTTTTATCGTTTTGGTAACATTGTCGTAGATTTTTTTGTAATCTTCCCTAATATTTTTCAAATCATTTTGATGAATGGCATCTTTCAACTTTTGTTTTTCTTCTGCAGAAATATTTATTTTCGCTTTGCGTTTTTCCTCTGGTTTTTCATAGAAATATCTCAGCGTATTGCCTTTTATCAATACATTTTCGTAGGCGGATATTTTGCCTCCGCTTTTGGCATAACTGTATTCGTAATCTTGGAATGCTTTTTGGCTATTGCAAGAAAACAGAAATATTATTGAAAATAATCCGATTAATTTTTTCATTGTTTTTCCTCTTTTTTAGATTTTATTTCCTCATCATATTCGTGTAGAATATTGAAATCTTGTGTTTGCTCTATCGCAATCATTATTTTGTCTAAAATTTCTTGTGCACTATCGTCTTCATAATCAATATCCAAAGGTTTTTTGAACTCCAAAGTAGGTTCTACACCTGTTACTTTTATCTTCAAACCTTTTTTATCAAATGCTCTACGAAAACCGTTTATTTTTATAGGAACTACAATTGGCTTTTGTTGTTTTACCAATTTTGCTGTTCCTTTTCTACCTTGTGCAAAGGCCGAAGTTGTACCTTGCGGAAAAGTAATTACCCAACCATTATCCAAAGCTTTCATTATATTTTCCACCTCGCTTAAATCCACCATACGGTTTACATTTTTGCCTTCGGCACGCCAAGTTCTTTTCACGGTAACAGCTCCTGCGATTTTGAATATTTTGGTCAAAAATCCTTTATTCATTGTTTCTTCTGCTGCTACATAATAAAAATCTACTTTTGGATTTAGCAGATAAACAGGATTTTTTATCGTGTTTTGGTAGCCGTTATTTATCGCACAAAATGTATGATACATTGCTGCAACATCTGCAAAATAAGTTTGGTGGTTAGATACAAACAAAACGTTGGATTCCGGTAAATCCATTAGGTTTTCCGTACCAGTTATTTTCAGTTTATTAAATCCGTTGAACCTGCGATAAGATACCATTCCTAAAACAAAAATGATAAATCTTTTGAGGAAATATGGTGTTCCAAACGCATCACGAAATATATTTTTCTTCGCCATCTTTCAAATTAACATTAAGTTTGCGAATTTACAAATTTTTTAGCAATCTGCTAAATTCACTTAAAATCATAGATGTTGCTCCCCAAATAAAATAACCATTGAAGTTGATTACAGGGACTTCTATTCCTCTGGAAGACGGTACAACAAGCATTTCTGGTTCATCATTAATGTTCAGAAATGTGCTTATTGGGAACTCTATCAATTCCATTGCTTCGGATTCTTGCAGTGCAAATACGGGATTTTTTTTGGTATAAGACACAAAAGCGTGAACATAAAAATTACTCGGCGGAATATAAATCGGAGATATTTCTCGGATAATTCTTACATAATGTTCATCTATTCCCATTTCCTCCGATGTTTCCCGAATGGCGGTTTTTGCAAAAGTATCATCGGTTTTATCTCGGCTTCCTCCGGGCAAAGAAATTTGTCCGCTGTGTTTGTCATTTTTGTTTTCGGTGCGTACCATTAGCGGAAAATACCACTCGTTATCTTTCAGATAGAGCAAAATATTAACTGCCGCAAATCTTGGATTTTTGGTTAAAATCTCATCGTATGTATATTGCGGACGATACGGTGGCGAATATACCGAATGGGCATCTTCCCCGTACAAATCTGCTTGTTTTATCTTTTTTAAAAAATCTCTCCCAAAAGTTTTCATTTAACAAAAGTAAGCATTTGTAAAGATATTTTGTTTTAATAAAAGGTTAAAGTTTAGAAATAATTGTGATAGCAATTTCATTTGAAAAAAAATCAGCGGATTACTAAATTTTAATTAATTTTGCCACTTTAAAAATTCTTTATGCCAAAAAGAGAACACAATCTAATCCCCGAACAAACGCCTTGGAAGAAAAAACTTTTTAGGATTATCTATTTTGCAGATACGCCTGCGGGAAAAATGTTTGATATTCTGCTTTTAGTAATGATTGTGCTGAGTACTTTTATCGTAATGATGGAAAGTATGCACCAGGTGGATTTGCGTTATCATCGCATTTTGGTTTATATAGAATGGGTGATTACGATTTTGTTTACTTTAGAATACATTACCCGAATTATTATCGTAAAAAATAAGAAAAACTATATTTTTAGTTTTATGGGAATTATTGATTTCCTATCAATTCTTCCGTTTTTTATGAGTATTCTTTTTCCTTTTACCAAATTCCTCAGCATCATTAGATTACTGAGAATACTAAGAGTTTTCCGTATTCTAAACCTTATGGATTATATGAACGATGGACAGTTTATCGTACAATCCCTAAAAAACAGTTCCCGAAAAATCTATATTTTCCTACTGTTTATTATGATTTTGGTAACCATTCTCGGCTCGCTAATGTACGTTGTAGAACACGGGCAAAATGGTTTTTCGGATATCCCAACTTCCATCTATTGGGCGGTTGTTACGGTTACTACTGTCGGTTATGGCGACATTTCTCCTGTTACGCCGTTTGGTAAATTTATTTCCGTAATGCTAATGCTTTGTGGTTATAGCATAATTGCTGTTCCTACGGGAATTGTAACTTCGCAAATGAAAAATGCAAGAACCAAAACCAGAGTTTGCAAACGTTGCGGAAATAGCGAAAACGATGACGATGCAAGATATTGCAAAACTTGTGGAGAATTTTTGTAATTAACTATTAATCATTTATTTAAGTTTATCAAACGGAATAAAATAATACCGTTGCGATACATTGAAAGGTTTCATTTTGAAACGCTCTGCCGAAATATAAAGTCCGTTTT
>JAUNTR010000083.1 GCA_030538575.1 Cruoricaptor ignavus
ACTAAAATAGATAACTTAATACAAATTGCCCACAACGTAACCATTGGGAAAAACAATGTAATTGCTGCACAAGCAGGTATTGCAGGTTCCACCATAATCGGAGATTGGAACCAAATTGGCGGACAAGTGGGAATTGTAGGTCATATAAAAATAGGAAACCAAGTAAAAATACAGGCACAAAGTGGTGTAAATGCCAATACCAAAGATGGGGAAATTTTATATGGTTCGCCGGCAATTTCGGCGAGTGATTATAGGAGAAACTATGTGCATTTTAGGAATTTTACCGACATCGTAAAACGAATTAATAAATTAGAAACTAACTCAAAAGCTGAAACTAATGAGTGATATGCAAAAAACCCTGAAAGAAGAAGTATCACTTTCAGGTATCGGGCTTCATACCGGAAAAGAGGTAACACTTACAATGAAACCTGCCAAAGAAAATACAGGTTTCGTATTTGTAAGGACAGATTTAGAAGGACACCCTCAAGTAGAAGCAGATGTAAACTATGTAACTACTACGGAAAGAGGAACAACCTTAGAGAAATTAGGAGTTAGAATCCATACTTGCGAGCATCTACTCGCTGCATTAGTAGGTTGCGATATAGACAATGCTTACCTCGAAATGAATAGTGCTGAACCACCGATTTTAGATGGTTCTTCTAAATATTTTGTGGAAGCTATTGAGAAAGCAGGAATTGTAGAACAAAATGTTGCCAGAGAATATTTGGTCATTAAAGAGGTTCAAAATTATATAGATCCTAATACAGGTTCGGAGATTACCATCATTCCATCAGATAATTACGAAATTACAACGATGGTAGATTTCGGAACAAAAGTTTTGGGAACACAAAATGCCACATTGAAAGATATTTCTGAGTTTAAAGACGAAGTGGCAAGTGCGAGGACTTTCAGTTTCCTTCATGAGTTAGAAATGCTTTTGGATGCAGGGCTTATAAAAGGTGGAGACATTTCCAACGCCATTGTTTATGTGGATAAAGAATTGACACCAGAAACCCAAGAAAAATTAAAAAAAGCATTTGGTAAAGAAGCTGTTTCTATCCGTCCAAATGGGATTTTAGATAACCTTACACTCAACCATCCAAACGAAGCCGCAAGACACAAATTGTTGGATGTTGTTGGGGATTTAGCCTTAACAGGTGTTAAAATAAAAGGTAAAGTAATTGCCAACAAACCTGGGCATTTTGTAAATACACAATTCGCAAAAAAACTGAACCGACAGTGGAAATTACAGAAAAAAAGAAATGTCCCAGATATAGATATTCATAAAGAACCAGTTTTTGACATCAATGGAATAATGAAATTGATGCCGCATCGTCCACCATTTCTTTTGATTGATAAAGTATTGGAACTTTCAGATTCTCACGTAGTTGGTCTGAAAAATGTAACGATGAACGAACCGTTTTTCGTAGGGCATTTCCCCAAAGAACCCGTAATGCCAGGCGTATTGCAAGTGGAAGCCTTAGCACAAACAGGTGGTATTTTGGTTTTAGCCAGCGTTCCCGATCCCGAAAATTATTCTACCTATTTCATAAAAATAGATAAAGTAAAATTCAAAAAGAAAGTAGTTCCAGGAGATACAATTATTTTTAAAATAGAACTAATAACACCTATTCGCCGTGGTATCGTACATATGCAAGGTTATGGTTATGTGGGGGATAGCGTAGTGGTAGAAGCAGAACTAATGGCACAGGTTGCGAAAAATAAAACAGAGGAATAAAAAATGGTACATCAGTTAGCCGCAGTAGATAAAAGGGCAAAAATAAGAAAAAACGTAATTGTAGAACCATTTACAACAATTGCCGGAGATGTGGAGATTGGCGAAGGCACTTGGATTGGTCCAAACGTTACCATTATGGATGGTGCTCGCATCGGTAAAAATTGCAAAATATTCCCCGGAACGGTAATTTCCGCAATTCCTCAGGATTTGAAATTCGATGGGGAAGACACGCAAGTCATCATAGGAGATGGCACAATTATCCGAGAATGCGTAACCATTAATCGTGGTACAAAAGCATTGGGATATACCAAAATCGGTAACAATTGTTTAATTATGGCAACTTCGCATATTGCCCACGATTGTGTGCTGGGTGACCACGTTATCATCGTAAACGGTTGCGGAATTGCGGGACACGTAGAAATTGGCGATTATACCGTAATGGGCGGACTTTCTGCTGTGCATCAGTTTGGTAAGATTGGCAAACACGTCATGATTTCGGGAGGAACTTTGGTAAGAAAAGATATTCCACCTTATGTGAAAGTCGCCAGAGAACCAATGTCTTACGCAGGAATTAATTCTGTTGGATTAAGGAGAAGAGGATTTACCAACGACAAAATTTTTGAAATCCAAAAAATCTACCGATATATTTTCCAAATGAAAATGAATGTAACCCAAGCCATCAATTACATTGAAAAGGAAATGCTATCGACCTCCGAAAGAGATGAAATTTTAGAATTTATAAAAAATTCCCCAAGAGGTATCGTAAAAGGCTACGGAACAGGGCGAGAATAATATTTAGTGATAAAGGTTTGATTTAGAGTAAACTAAGTCTTTAATTTTAATAAAAAAAATAAGAATATAATAAATGGCAACAACATCTGATATTAGAAAAGGGCTTTGTATAGAATACAGCAACGACATCTACAAAGTTATCGAATTTCTACACGTAAAACCAGGGAAAGGTCCTGCTTTTGTGAGAACAAAATTGAAATCTGTAACCAATGGAAAGGTTTTGGATAACACGTTTTCCGCAGGACACAAAATAGATGAGGTAAAGGTAATTACCAGAAAATTCCAGTATTTATATGATGACGAAAATGGTTTTCATTTTATGAATAATGATGATTTTTCTCAAATTTACATCAATAAAGAAATGATAGAAAACGCCCAGTTTATGAAGGCTGGCGAAGAAGTTACCATCATTTTGAAAGAAGCTGATGAAAGTCCACTTTCCGCAGAAATCCCGCCAAGTGTTTATTTGGAAGTTGTAGAAGCCGATCCGGGCGTGAAAGGGAATACAGCAACCAATGCTCTGAAAAACGCTATCGTAGAAACTGGGGCAAGAGTAATGGTACCATTATTTATAGAACCAGGCGATAAAATAAAAGTGAATACAGAAGATGGCTCTTACCTAGAAAGAGTGAAATAAATCGTTAACACTTAAATGATTACAATACAGATTTCAACTTTTTCGGGCATTTGCTTTTAAAATTTGAAATCTGTTTTTGTAGATAAAAATTTATAAAAAATGAGATTTAAACAACCACAAAACCTGAAATCTATTGCCGAACTAATTAATGCTAAGTTTATTGGTGATGCCAACTTTCAAGTTCTTGGAACTAATGAAATCCATAGAGTAAAAGCAGGAGAAATTGTCTTCGTAAATCATCCGAAATATTACGATAAGGCTTTAAATTCCGATGCTACCATTATTCTTATAGATAAAGAAGTAGATTGCCCCGAGGGTAAAGCATTGCTTATTTCAGATGACCCTTTTAGAGATTTCAATAGGATTAATACTCATTTTACAGCGATATACAACTTTACCAAAGATATTTATGACCTTCGTGTGGGAGATGGCACAGAAATCCACTCATCCGCTGTTATAGGAAACGAAGTGAAAATCGGTAAAAATTGCCACATTTTTCCAAATGTTGTTATTGGCGACAGAACGATTATTGGGGATAATGTTATCATACAATCCAATACTGTAATTGGCGGAGATGCTTTTTATTACAGAAAACTCGATGGTAATTTTGATAAATTGATTTCCGTAGGAAATGTCGTGATAGAAGATAACGTAGAGATAGGAAATGCTTGTACCATAGATCGTGGCGTTACAGATTCCACGATTATCGGTGAAGGCTCTATTTTGGACAATCAAATACAAATAGGACACGATACCATTATCGGAAAAAAAGTGCTTATCGCTTCGCAAACGGGGATTGCAGGTTGTTGTAATATAGAGGACGAAGTTACCATTTGGGGACAAGTCGGTATAGCATCGGGACTTACAATAGAGAAGGGAACGGTGCTTTTGGCACAAGTCGGTGTAAATAGAGATTTGAAGAAAGGAACGTATTTCGGCCCGATAGCGGAAGAGTTCAGAAGCTATCTGAAAAAAGAAGTAAAGTTGAAAAATTTATAGGATATTTCTCATCTCAAAAGTTTCTATAAAAATAAATTGGGCAAAAATTTTTTTAAACCCTCAATAATAGTTAAATTTGTAGAACTTAAAAATAAACAGTAGAATAAATTTTAAAAAATAAAAAATGTCAGTATTAGTAAACAAAGATTCTAAAGTAATCGTTCAGGGATTTACAGGTAACGAAGGTACATTCCATGCAGAACAAATGATTGAATACGGAACCAACGTTGTTGGTGGTGTAACTCCAGGGAAAGGTGGTACAGAGCATCTTGGTAAACCAGTGTTCAATACAGTGGCAGATGCTGTGGAAAAAGCGGGAGCTAATGTTTCTATTATTTTCGTACCACCTGCATTTGCAGCAGACGCAATTATGGAAGCTGCCGAATCTGGAATTAAAGTAATCGTAGCAATTACAGAAGGAATTCCGGTTGCTGATATGGTAAAAGTAAAGTCTTATTTGGCAGGTAAGGATTGCAGATTAATCGGTCCAAACTGCCCGGGAATCATTACTTCCGAGGAAGCTAAAATCGGTATTATGCCAGGCTTCGTTTTCAAAAAAGGAAAAGTGGGAATTGTTTCAAAATCAGGAACTTTAACTTACGAAGCAGCAGACCAAGTGGTAAGAGCTGGTTATGGCGTATCTACTGCAATCGGTATTGGTGGAGACCCAATTATCGGGACTACAACTAAAGAAGCTTTGGAACTTTTCATCAACGACCCTGAAACTGAAGCTGTGGTAATGATTGGTGAAATTGGAGGTTCTTTGGAAGCTGAAGCTGCAAGATGGTACAAAGCAAGTGGTTCTACAAAACCTGTTGTTGGTTTTATCGCAGGACAAACTGCACCAAAAGGTAGAACTATGGGACACGCTGGTGCAATTGTAGGTGGAGCAGAAGATACCGCACAAGCAAAAATGGAGATTATGAGAGAAAACGGAATAAACGTTGTAGATTCTCCTGCTGATATTGGTGCAATGGTTGCTAAAATATTAGGATAATACATTTTTTAGTAATATAATGAAACACCCTGTTTATCATAATTTTCATTGAAGTTATAAGGATAGGGTGTTTTATTTCTTTTTAATTAAAAATAAAATACAGATGAAAAAAATGATTTTTGGAGCATTGGTTTTAGCTTCATTTAATTTAGATGCACAAATAGACCTTAGAAACACAAGATTTGGTCTTATCGGTGGTTACAACTTTTCTCGTGTGCAGAATGCCCATAACCCTTCTGGAGCAAGACATACTTTGCAAGGTGGTATTACGGCATTAATTCCGATAGATAACTACGACCAATTCTACATCCAACCCGAAGTGGTATATTACGGTTCGGGAGAAACGGGTAAAGACAAAAATTATAAAAATAGAACAGGCTACAATGCCCTTTATGCTAATGATTATATTAGTGTGCCAATCTATTTTAAAGGTTATTTCTCCGAAGCCGAATCTGAATTTTTTGGATTAATCGGTCCGAGATTTAATTTTCTTATTAACCAAAAAATAGAAAATCCTGCAAAACAAGCTTACACCAAAGAGGGTGACCAATATGCTAATGGCAAAGCAGCGAGCTTCAATTTTGCTATTGGTGCAGGTGTTGGTTTCAGTTATAAAAGAAAGTTAGAAATTAGTGCAAGATACGATTTAGGAATATCTAATACTTATCCAGGTTTGATGACTGAAAATGGTAGCGATCCAAATATCCAAAAGAAAAAATCTCAGCAAGTAGCGAGTGTAGTTCTTAATTATGTTTTTGATTAAATCGATTATTTGCTAACTATTAAATAAAATAACAACTCCCTCAAAAAAATATTTGAGGGAGTTGTTTTTTATGTGAAATATTGATTACTTCACAATTTTCATTTCATCTAAAAGCCATTTGGCATTAGCATATTTATCTACAATAAATAAGATGTATTTCGTATCTACCATAATATTTCGGCTAAATCTCGGGTCGAAATTAATGTCGCTCATTGTACCTTCCCATTGTCTATCGAAGTTAAGACCAATGAGATTTCCGTGAGCGTCCAAAACGGGGCTTCCAGAATTTCCACCAGTAGTATGGTTGGTCGCTGTAAAGTTTACGGGCACATCTCCTGTTTGGTTTTTATAAATTCCGTAGTCTTTTGCGTTGTATAGGTCGATTAATTTTTGTGGAACATCAAACTCATAATCTCCCGGAATATATTTTTCCATCACACCTGCAAGATGAGTTTGGTAACCGTAGTACAGAGCATCTTTCGGGTTAGAGCCTGCGATTTTTCCATAAGCAACTCGTAGGGTAGAATTGGCATCGGGGAAGAATTTTCGGTCTTTATCCGTTTCCATTTGCTGTGCCATATATTTTTTTTGCAGAGCATCTATTTGCGTTTGCAGTTGGGCGTATTTTGGCTCGGTAGTTTCATCGTAAGTTTTCTTTAATAAGAACATTGTCCCGAGTAGTGGGTCTTGGTTTAGTTCTTTGATGAGGGTTTCTTTATTTCCAAAAACTTTATTAATATCACTGGTGGTTGTTGCTCCATTAATGCTTTTTTGTCCTGTAATTATGGAGTTGTTTACCCATTTTTCCAAAGTTTCCAGATTTTTTTTCTCATCTTTAAAATCATCAAAACCTTGTGGTAAAAACTGTTTTGGCGTTCTATTGGCATACAAGGCAAGTAGTTTTGCGGTAACTTTGGCATCCAATTCGGCATCGTAATTTTTATAAAAATTAGTCAGTCTTTTCTTGAAGTTTTCTAACGTCGCAGCATTTATATTACCAGATTTTTCTGCATCCAAATAATTTTGGAACAGGTTTGCTAATGTCAGCGTTTCCGAATTTCTGGTAACTTCCGAATAATAAGCACGGTTTAGGGCGTAAGGAGCTTGCTCGGTATATAATTTATTGAACTCGTTTATCGTAGTTTTTACAGCAGCGTTTTTATTGGCAAGTTTTTGTTCATATTTTTGTTTTTTACCAACAGCATCAGATTTTTTCAAGCCTTCTACTTCGCCAATCCATTTTTTCCAATAGTTAGCAATTCGTGCGTATTTAGAGGCGTATTTTATTCTTGTAGCATCATCGGTACGCATTTTTTCGTCTAATGTTTTTAGGGTAACGGCTCTCACGTCAATCATTGCTGGGTCTATTTCCGTCATTATTTTTTCCACAGCAATAGATGGCAAATACTCGGTCGTTCTTCCCGGAAAGCCAAATACAAAAGTGAAATCGCCTTCCTGCTTATCTTTAATAGAAACTGGCAAGAAATGTTTCGGTTGATAAGGTACATTATCCTTACTATATTCCGCAGGTTTGTTGTTTTTATCAGCATAAATTCGGAAAAACGCAAAATCTCCCGTATGTCTTGGGAAAACCCAGTTATCTGTATCCGAACCAAATTTCCCTATGGCATTTGGTGGCGTACCAACCAAACGCACATCTTTGTAAGAATCAATCACATAGGCGTAATATTTGTTGCCGTAGTACATTGGTTTTATGTCTAATCTTTGGTAAGGTTCCAGTTTGTAGGATTTCCTTAGATTTTCTGTATTTTGCTTGATGACTTCTTTGGCTTTTTCCTCAGATAAGTTTTTTGTATTTGCCAATATTTGGTTGGTAACATCTTGTATATCAACAATAAAATCTGCTGTTACACCAGGGTTTGGTAATTCGCCATTCATATTTTCTGCCCAAAAACCATTGGTAAGATAATCATTTTCTACCGTAGAATGAGCTTGTATTTGTGCATATCCGCAGTGGTGGTTCGTAAGCAAAAGACCTTTCGGGGAAACCATTTCTCCCGTGCAACCACCATTAAATTGCAATACAGCATCTTTAATACTCGGTTTTGATGGGTCGAAAATATCTTTGGCAGAAATTTTCAATCCCATTTCTTTCATTTCTTTTTCATTTATTTCTGTGGGAATCCACATTCCACCATACTCTTGTGCTATGGCAAAAGACGAGTTTAGGAATAGTCCTGCGATTAGGATATATTTTTTCATTTTAATTAAAGTATTATATAATGTTTAAAATTTCGACCAAATTACGGAATTTATCTTAAAATAAAAAACCACAGTGTTCTCAATTCAAATTCAATTAAAAATATAAATTTTCGTGGAAGACAAAAAAATCGTATTTTGGCAGAATAATTTTAATTAAAAAATAAATTAATAAAAAAATGAAAGAAGTATTTATAGTATCCGCAGTGCGTACTCCGATGGGGAGTTTTCTTGG
>JAUNTR010000084.1:0-3211 GCA_030538575.1 Cruoricaptor ignavus
TTTTTGTCTAATTTTTTAGTTTCAAAAAATGTAGGTTTCACTTCTGTATATTTGGTTTTTGCTACAAATTTACCAAATGTATCGTCCAAAGCTTTCACAGCTATTTTTTGATCTAAGTTCCCTAAAATCACACCATAACCATTGGTTGCTCCCAACACATTTTGGTGGAAAGCTACGATTTGCTCACGGGTTACTTTTTTGTTTCCATCTATTTGCTCCTGCAAAGTCGGTGTGTAGAAAATACTGTTTTTGGAGTAAGGAGAAGCCAATCTGCTCAGTTCGTTTCTTGCTAAGGCTTGCGGGTCTTTCAACTGACTTTCCAAGTAAGTATTGGTTTCTGCCACCGCTTTCGTCAATTCATTTTGTGGGAAAGTAGGATTGGTAAGAATGTCTTTCAAAATCGCCATTACTTCCTCATAATTATTTTTGTAAGTACTTACATTAATGATGAAAAACTGATCGCTGATTTGTGTAGAAATACTGGATTTAAGAGCATCCAAACGGTCTTGTATTTGTTCTTTGGTTTGGGTTTTAGTTCCTGCTTTCAACAATTCTGCGGTGAAGGATGCCACTTCGGATTTTCCTGCCAAAGATTTTTCATCACCAATCATCAAACGGAAAGAAGCATTTATTTTCTCACCTTTTACTTCTTTATTTATCAAACCATATTTCATTCCGTTGGCAAGTTTTCCTTCCGTTGTATTTTTTCTAAGGTTTGCAATAGTTGCCTCGAAAGGTGCAGGTTCTTTTTCCAAAGCTCTACCTTTGTAATTGTTGGTTAAAGTTGCAATATCCGCATCTCTAAATTCTTTAGGCATCACTCTTTCCTCGTTTGAAGATGGGCGGAAAACACCAATAGTTCTATTGTTGCTTCGGAAATATTTTTGTGCCACACGGTTGATGTCTGCCAATGTAAGTGCCTCAACATTATCTCTGTAAAGGAAACCAAGTTTATAATTACCAGAACCCACAATTTCCGTAAGAGCAATAGCGAAACCTATTGTATTATTCTTTTGGTTTTCTATCTGTTTTAGAAGTTTTGCTTTGGCTCTTTTCAGGTCTTCTTCGGTGTATTTTATTCCAGAAATTTTATCTAATTCGCTTCTTACCAATTGGGTGGTTTCGTCTAAGTTTTTGTCCTTAGCCACATCAAAATTAAAGTACATTAATCCCGGATCTCTCACCGTTGGATTAAAAGCCCAAACGGAAGAAACCTTGCCTGTTTCCACCAAACTTTTATACAAATATCCCGAAGGGTCTGCCGTTAAAATTTCGGATAAAGCATCCAATGCGGCATAATCTTTATCCGCATAAGCTGCTGTATGATAGCCTGCTGCAATAATTTGGTTTTCGCCATTTCTACGGATTTCAAATTGTTTTTCGCCTTGCTGTGCAGGTTCTACGGTGTAAGTTCCACCTAAAACTCTGCTTGGTTTTGGTAATACAGAGAAATATTCCGAAACGTATTTCAGAGCATTTTTTTCATCGAATTTCCCTGCGATAATAAGGGTTGCATTATCAGGTTGATAATATTTTTCGTAAAATTTTCTTAGCGTTGGTGCTTTTACTCTTTCTATATCTTCACGGCTACCGATGGTAGAATTTCCGTAGTTGTGCCAAGTGTATGCATTGGAGAATACATTTTGCATCATTACTCTCGTAGGATTGTTTTCCCCGATTTCGAACTCATTTCTTACAACCGAAAATTCTTTATCCAAATCTTCTTGCAATATCGTTGCATTCAGCATTCTATCGGCTTCCATCATTAGTGCCCATTTTAGGTTTTCATCACTGGATGGGAAGATTTCGTAGTAATTAGTTCTGTCGTACCAAGTTGTTCCATTGGCTTGTCCGCCTTTATCGGAAAGTTGTTTTTTAATATCACCTAAATTTTTAGTTGATTTAAAAAGCATATGCTCCAAAAGGTGAGCCATTCCTTTTTCGCCATAACCCTCGTCTTTAGAACCTACGTTGTAAACAATATTTACAACCATATTGCTCTGAGATTGGTCGGGTAACAAAAGTACCTTCATTCCGTTGCTTAGGGAATACTCGCTAATTCCTTCCACATTGGTAACGAATTTCGGAGCTTCCGCTTTCTGTGCCAATACTGGTGTAACCATTGCTAAGGATATACCAAGTACCAACTTGTAAAAAATTTTCTTCATAAGCTGATTTTTCTTTAATTTAAAAAAAATGATTCTTTTTATAATAAGACGATTCAACCGCCGATTTGTTACATCAAAAATCTATAAATTTGCAACGTGGAAGCAGAAAAAATAATTTTAGGAATAGACCCAGGAACTACCGTGATGGGCTACGGCATTATTTCCATTAAAAAAAATAAAATGGAATTGGTGTCTATACACGAACTTATCTTGAAAAAATATCCCAATCACGAAACCAAACTGAAATATATTTTTGAAAGAACTTTATCTTTAATTGATGAATTTCACCCTGATGAAGTCGCTTTGGAAGCTCCATTTTTTGGGAAAAATGTACAGTCTATGCTGAAACTTGGCAGAGCACAAGGCGTAGCAATGGCAGCATCGCTCTACCGAAATATCCCGATTACGGAATATTCTCCCAAGAAAGTAAAAATGGCGATTACAGGAAACGGAAATGCGAGTAAAGAACAAGTGGCAGGAATGCTCCAAAATTTATTAAAACTAAAAGAATTTCCTACAAAATATTTGGATGCTACGGATGGTTTGGCGGTTGCGGTTTGCCATCATTTCAACTCGGGAGGTTTATCTAAGGAAAAATCGTACTCGGGTTGGGAAAGTTTCTTGAAACAAAATCCGAATCGGGTGAGATAGATGTTAGAATCAAGATGCAAGAACCAAGATACAAGATTTGAGATTTGAGAACTAAGAAGTTAACGCATATTCTTTCTTAATTTTTATTCAAAAAAATATTGATAAATAACGTTTGCATATTTCGTTAAATTTTAGTTAAAGTAAAAATTACTTTGCAAAACATAATACTATTTGTAACAATGGTATGTTTTTTAGTACAGATTATAGTATTAAAAAATTTGAATAATGAAATCCAACAACACAAATACAAAACCTAAAAACCATAGAATGAACTTCTTCCAAAAAATATTATTGGTTTGTTCTGGCGGAAATATCCACATTTTAAGAAAAACTCCCAGCGAATGGAATAAGTTTGCAGGAATTGGTGGGATTGTATTATTTACCGCTGTATT
>JAUNTR010000084.1:3311-8378 GCA_030538575.1 Cruoricaptor ignavus
GCGAATGGAATAAGTTTGCAGGAATTGGTGGGATTGTATTATTTACCGCTGTATTTGCCTCGTTATCTGCAGGATACGCTTTATTTACCATTTTTGATAATCTGTGGTCTGCCGTTGGTTTTGGTTTGCTTTGGGGATTAATGATTTTCAATCTCGACCGATATATTGTTTCTTCCATCAAAAAAACAGGTACTTGGTGGAATCAGCTTCTTATGGCAATTCCCAGACTTGCTTTGGCGACGTTTTTAGGCATCGTTATTTCTAAACCTTTGGAACTTAAAATCTTTGAAAAAGAAGTGAATAAACAACTCAACACCATTATTCAAAGAAATAAAACGCAATTGCAAAGCGAAATGAACGGGCGGATTTTGCAACAAACCTCACCTTTTGAAACCGAAAAAAAACAAATACAAGCCAAAATATTGGAATACCAAACGGCATACGATTCTGCAACGGTGGAACTGGAAAAAGAAATATTAGGTACGAAAACAGGACTTACTTCGGGGAAAGAAGGCTTCGGACCAAATGCAAAAAGAAAAGCCGAACTGAAAGAACAACGCCGAAAAGATTTGGAAAATTACCAAAAACAAACTGAGGCAAGACGAAATTACTTGGACAACGAAATCTCCAAAGTTTACACAAATATAGAAACCGAGCGTAATAAAACCGAAACTTTTGAAGACAAATTCAATGGATTTGCGGCAAGATTACAAGCCTTAGACGAACTTGGGAAAAATACGCCGATAATGGCAATTGCATCTATGTTTATTATGGGACTTTTCATTTGTTTAGAAATTTCTCCTGTTTTGGTAAAACTCATTTCCTCGGTTGGTCCTTACGATTATTTATTAGAAAAAACTGAAAACGATTTCCGATTATATGCCAAAGAAAAAATAGAAAAAAACAATGCTGGTACGGAATACAGAATTCAAAACTATATAAAATCTTTGGATGACAAACCCGAATAAAAACCTGAAATAAATCTGCTACAAAAGTTTTCGTAACCCAAACTCGTTTTATATTTTTGGGGAAAATAAAATCTTGAAAACAACCACTACAAATCGTTGGCTGATTGCCCTATCTGCCACTGTAACTCATTTGCTTTTGGGAACGGTATATGCTTGGAGTTTTTTCCAGAAAAACATCAGTGAAACCTACCATTGGTCGCAAAGCGAAACCGCTTGGGCATTTAGTATTTCTATTTTTATGCTCGGGATTACAGCGGCATATTTCGGTGGAAAAATAGAACGATACGGTGTGAAGAAACTCGCTGTTCTCGGGACAATTTTATATGCTTTGGGATTTATAATTTCATTTTTTGCTCTCAAATTTCATCTGCTTTATCTTCTATATTTGGGATTTGGTATAGTTGGTGGTATTGGTTTGGGACTGGCGTATGTAACTCCCGTAGCTGCAGTTTCGGGTTGGTTTCCCGATAAACAAGGTTTGGTAACGGGAATGGTTGTAATGGGTTTTGGCTTGGGAGCTTTGGTAATGTCGAAAATATTTGCCCCATTTTTTCTTGGTTTATTCAATGGGAATTTGGCGAATACATTTTTGTCATTCGGTATTTTATTGCTTATCATTCATCCATTTTGTGCCAGTTTTCTAAAACCTAAACCTACGGAATTTTCCATTAAAAATGACAATGAAACCATCCATCTAAAACAATATATTCTGAAAACCGACTATATATTGCTGTGGTTTGTTTTCACATTCAATATTATTGCAGGGATGATTTTTATTGCATTTCAATCGCCCTTGTTACAAGATTTGCTGAAACATCAAGGAGAAACCGATACCTTTTCTTTGGAACAAAAAGGAGCAACATTAATTGGCGTAAGTGCTTTATTCAACGGGATTGGCAGATTTTTTTGGGGAAGTCTTTCCGATAAAATGAACCGAATTACAACCTTTCGATTATTATTATTAATTGAAATTTCCATGTTCATTATCTTGATTTTAACTCAAAATCCAACTTTATTTTTCATTGGTGTTTGCGTAATCTTGTTGTGCTACGGTGGCGGATTTGGGATTATTCCTGCTCTGATAAAAGAACGCTACGGACAAAAACTAATGGCAAGCATCTACGGAATTACACTGATTGGTTGGGGAGTTGGCGGAATTATCGGTCCGCAAATTACTGCTTATATGAAAGACCATTTCCCCGAAAATGCAGGCGAATATTCTTTCTATATCGGACTGATGTTACTTGGATTAGGGTTTATTTTCTCTCTGTTTATCAAAAAGTTAAAGAATTAAAAATGCTTTTAGCTTCCAGCATATTGCTTATAGCTTTTAAATCATTCCTCTGGCTTTAATTTCCAAATATTTATTAATGACTTCTATATTCAGATTTTCGGGAAGCGTGTAGATTGAAAATATCCCGTATTTTCGGAGTTCTTGGATGATGAGTTTTTTCTCGAACTCGAATTTTTCGGCTATAATTTCATCATAAATTTCCTGCATATTTTCAGGATTGGAATGGATAATATCCTGAACCTCAGAGTTTTTGAAAAACACAACAACCAACAAATGGTTTTTGGCAATTCCACGCAAATATTTCATTTGGCGATTTACCGCATCCAAAGTTTCAAAATTAGTAAACAAAAGCACCAAACTTCTTTGCCCAATGCTGTATTTCACATCTTGGTACAAACGTCCGAAATCGCTCTCTGCAAAGTCGGTTTGCACATTATACAAACTCTCGGAAATGCGTCGCAACTGCCCCGATTTGTTCTCCGCAGAAACTTTATTTTCCGCTTTTCGGGAGAAAGTCATCATCCCTGCACGGTCGCTTTTTTTCAAGATAATATGACTGAGAGCCATCGTTGCATTAATCGAATAATCTAACAAACTAAGTCCTTTAAATGGCATTTGCATTGTGCGACCTTTGTCCACCAACATTATCACACGTTGCGATTTTTCATCTTGGTATTGGTTTACCATCAGTTGGTTACGCTTAGAAGTCGCCTTCCAATTTATCGTTCGCACATCATCGCCTTGCACATATTCTTTTATCTGCTCGAACTCCATTGTGTGTCCCAACTTGCGTATTTTTTTTATTCCTCCCAAAAGAAACTCGTTTTGCAAAGCCATCAACTCATATTTTCTGAGATGAATGAAGGACGGATAACAAGGCAACACAGCATCTTTCTGAAACTGAAACCGCTTGGAAATGAAACCAATAGGCGATTCCGCAAAAATATTTAGGTTGCCAAAACTGTACTCGCCACGCTCTTTCGGTTCTAAAATATATTGCAGAAAAACATTCTTCCCCGATGCTATTTTTTTCTTAATTAAGAAATCTCTTTTCTGAAACTGAAACGGAATTTCATCTATAATCTTAACTTTAACCGAAAAAATATAATCGTTTTTAACATCTATTTTTATCACATTTTCATCGCCGTTGGATAATTTTTCAGGTAAAATCCTCTGTGCTGAAATAGGATTTTTCGGACTGAAAATAAATAAAATATCTAAAACAAAAACCACTAAAATCAACACCAAAAGACTATGAGCAAAGACCAACATTCCCGAAAACAGAAACGACAAAACATACGCTACACACACAGCAAAAAGTGCATAAAAAAAACGATGATTGATGTAAAGGCTTTTCATATTTTTTTAGAAGTCAAATATTATTAATTATTCCCTGTTAATTATTAGTTATCATCTCGGGATTTCTATCGTTTCCAATATTTGTCGGATGATTTCGTCTGCCGTAAGTCCTTCCATTTCTCTTTCAGGGGAAACCACCACACGATGGCGAAGCACAGCATAGCTGGCTTCTTTTATATCTTCGGGCGTTACAAAATCTCTCCCTCGAATGGCAGCAAAAGCTTTCCCAGCGGTTAATAATGCCAAACTTGCTCTCGGCGAAGCTCCCAAATACAAAAATTGATTTTCCCGAGTGTTGAGAATAATTTTCGCAATATATTCCAACAAATGCGGTTCTACAACAACCTCTTTCACAATCTGCTGAAAACGTTTCAGTTGCTCTGCGGAAATCACAGGTTTTACCATTTCGGTTTTGTCTTCAACTTTGTTCTCGTGTTGGTTTTTTATGATTTGTATTTCTTGTTCCAAATTGGGATAACCAACATTTATTTTAAATAAAAACCTGTCCAATTGGGCTTCGGGCAAACGATAAGTTCCCTCCTGCTCTATCGGGTTTTGCGTAGCAACAACCAAGAACGGCTCTTGCATCTCGTAGCGAAAACCATCCATTGTGATTTGGCGTTCTTCCATCACTTCAAAAAGTGCGGCTTGGGTTTTTGCAGGCGAACGATTGATTTCATCAATCAAAATAAAATTAGAAAATATCGGTCCTTTTTTAAAATCAAATTCCGTAGTTTTCATATTAAAAACGGAAGTTCCCAAAATATCCGACGGCATTAAATCCGGAGTAAATTGTATTCTGCTAAAACCAACAGCAATGGTTTTTGCCAAAAGTTTTGCCGTAATGGTTTTTGCAACACCAGGAACACCTTCTATCAAAACGTGCCCGTTGGAAAGCAATGCTGCCAAAAGATGCTCTATCATTGTTTCTTGCCCAACGATAACTTTTCCTATTTCGGTTTTTACTTTTTGCAAACTATCTTTTAGTTCCGTCATATCCAATCTGGATTGGAACTCGGTATTGTGATGTTCTAATTCTTTATTTTCCATAATATTTATTTTTATTAAATGGCTTTTGGCTTTCTAATTTTGAAGTTTACTTTTTCTAAAAAAACACTTCTGATTAATTATAAATCTCATCCAAAAGTCGGTTCATTTTCACTAAATCTTCTCTGGTTACAAATGCGTATTGGTCTTGGGATTTTTGTAATAAAATGACCGCTTCGTTTATTTTTTCTATCGGTTTTCCTGTTTTTAGTTGTAATTTTTTAGCGAAATTTTCATCTAAAACCCTGGTATCCAACAGCAAATCTGTCCTTACTTTGTGCAAGAAATATTGTGTTTTTTTCGTCATCATATCTCGGAAATCGCCTTCCTGCAAATAGAGATTACCTACGCTTTTTACAAACTCTACCGATTTGTTTTTCAGTGGTTCTACGATTGGGA
>JAUNTR010000085.1 GCA_030538575.1 Cruoricaptor ignavus
TAAAAATAAAAACCCTTGGCGGAAACCTAAAAGTGTATGCCGAAAAATCCGAAAACGGCTTTGAAAACATTTGGTTGGAAGGTCCTGCAAAACAAGTTTTTAAAGGTAAAATACCGTTTTAATTTCACTTAATTAAAATTAACATTTATGAAAAAAGGTTGTGGTTTCGCCGTAGTTTTATCCCTGATTATTTTGGGAATTGCGGGTTATTTTGGTTATCAATATTATCAAAAATTTTATGCCAATAATGTGGAAAAAGAAGGCTATTTCCATATTCCATCTAATACAAGTTTTGGGCAGATTTTGGATTCTATCGCTCCGTTTGTAAAAGATAAAAACGCTTTTGAAGAAGTAGCGAAAAGCAAAAATATGAACCGATATTTCCACGCAGGACGATACCGTGTAAAAAGCGGAACAAACAACACCGATTTGGTAAATATGATAAAAGCAGGAAATCAAACGCCAAATACTTTCCGTATCGGAGATTTTGGCGATGTTTACCAAATGCTTGGACGAGTTGCCAGAAAAACCGAAGCCGATTCCTTAGCTTTCGCCAATGACCTGAATAAAATCGCACAACAAAAAGGCTACAACAATGCAGAGGATTTAAAAAAATATTTCTTTATAGATACCTACAACTTTTTTTGGACGGTAAAACCAACCGAGTTTTTCCATACTTTTGAAAAGCAATATAATGAATTTTGGAACACGGAAAGAACCGCCAAAGAACAGCAAAGCGGACTAACGAGAAACCAAATATACGCCTTAGCATCAATAGTTTACAAAGAATCTGGCGGAAAACCCGATGAGCAAAAAACCATCGCAGGACTCTACCTAAACCGTGTAAAAAAAGGAATGAAACTGCAAAGCGACCCAACTGTAATCTACGCCATCAATAAGGAAACCAATTTCACTACGCCAATTCGCAGAGTATTGTACAAACATCTTTCTCATCCTTCGCCCTACAACACTTACGCCAACGCAGGCATTCCGCCCGGACCGATTTGTATTGTGGATAAAAATTCGGTAGATGCCGTTCTAAATCCTGAAAATCACAACTATATTTTTATGGCTGCCGACCCCGATAAATTCGGTTTCCACAGATTTACCGCAAGCGATGTAGAACACGCCAAAAACGCCAAAGATTACCAACAATGGTTGAACTCTAAAAATATAAAAAAGTAAATTTTAACAAATTTTAAGAGTTTTCATTTTAACAATTAGAGTTTTTTTTAGTCTAATTGTATATCCTTACGCAACTTAAACAAAAGAATACAATTATGATTTACAAAAATATTTTTTTAATTAAAGAAAAAAATAACTGAAAACAACTCGAAAACGCCTATAAATATTAAGAATAAATAATCCTTTTGAGATTAAGCCCACGCCAAAATCTCAATCTAAAAAAAATAAACTAAATGATTAAAACAGAAATTATTCAAAATTTAACCAAAAAAACGCTTGGGCTTACTTTGGTTTTCTCAGCCGCTGCATTTGCTTTTGCACAGCAAAAAGTAGAGGTTTCTGGGAAAGTAACCAATCAGCAAAATCAACCTGTGGCTTATGCATCGGTTACATTTAATTCCAAAACCGACAAACTCCACAGCGATGCTACACTAACCGATGAAAATGGGAATTACAACCTAACACTCGTTCCAGGAAATTACGATTTAGTTATCGAAGCTATTGATTACAAAAAAAGCACCATCAACCGACAAATCTCTGGTGGAAATTTAGGTGAAATAAAACTAACCGCTGAGGAATCTGCCACGCTCGCCCCAACGCAAAATATAGAAGGCGTTACGATAACAGCAGTTGCGAGCAAGCCGTACAAAGTAGAATTGGACAAAAAAGTTTACGATCCATCTACCGATGTCATCAGCAAAGGTGGAAATCTGCAAGACGTTCTTACCAATGTGCCTTCAGTTTCGGTGGATACAGATGGTACGGTTTCTATGCGAGGAAATTCTAACGTACGATTTCTCATCAATGGAAAACCTTCTTCCCTACTTGGGATTGATGATAGTGCGAACGCCTTACAATCTATCCCCGCAGACCAAATTGAAAAAATAGAAGTAATTACCAATCCTTCCTCCAAATTCGAGGCTTCGGGAACGGCAGGGATTTTAAATATTATTTTAAAGAAAAGCAGAGGTAAAGGCTTCAACGGAAGTGTGGAAGGTGCTTTGGGATATTTACCAACAACAAGACTTAATACCAATCTCAGTTGGACAAAAGGAAAATGGACTTGGTTCATCAATGGTGGTGGTGGCTATGCCGAAAGAGAAAATACACGCTGGAATAATACCCGATATTTCGATAATACAGGAACGACAACCAGCTACCTGAACCAAGATAGCGATAATAATAATAAAAGTAATTTCTATAATGCAAATGCGGGTTTCAATGTAGATTTAACGAATAGATTATCCTTAAACCTTTCTGGAATGGTTCGCCATTATACAAACGAAAGCAAGGATTTGGTAACTTATAATGAATATGATGCCAACAGAATTTTCGTAGAAAAAACCGAGCGTTTGAGTCTTGGAAATGGCGATGGAATTTCTGCACAAGGAGATTTTGGATTGGATTATAAACTGAATGATAAAGGGCATAATATTTATACGTCATTCAGTTTGCAACAAAATAAAAATAATGGTGATACCAATATTTTGGAAACCAATCAAAATATTTTTGCATCTCGAAATCTTGTAAACCAAGAAACTACGAATAATACAATGATTGGGAAAATAGATTACGAATTGCCTATTGGCGAAGTTTCCCGATTAGAAGCCGGCTATCGTTTCGATAGAAATAAAAACGATTATGATTACAGCGTTTTTAGATCTTTGGATGATATTTTATTTGAACCAAGATTAGATTTTACGAGCAATACGATTTATCAGGAAACCTTCAACTCTTTTTATACTCAATTTAAAAGTAAGATTGATAAATTTGGGTATCAATTAGGTTTAAGAACAGAAATATCTGATATAAAAGTAGATTTCTACAACCAAAGTGGAACGAATACCAATATCCGAAAAAACTATACAGGCTTCTTCCCAAGCGTATTTTTGAGTTATGATTTGGGCAGCAGCAACAATCAATTATTATTAAATTATTCCAGAAGAATTAATCGCCCAAGATCTTGGTTTTTAATTCCGTTCAATTCTTTTAACCTAAATGATGACCGAAACTTATTCTCTGGAAATCCAGATTTGAACCCAGAATATGTGAACTCATTTGAATTGGGATATGCCATACAGAAAAAGAAATTTACCATCAACCCAACTTTGTATTACAGGCATACGGAAGATGAAACACAAATGGTAATACTTCGGGAAGATGAAACATCTGATGTTTTGGTAACCAAACCTTATAACGTGGGAACAGAAACCAACTTCGGTTTGGATTTGAATACGACAGCAGACCTACTTTCTTGGTGGAAGATTATGGCAAATATCAACCTGTTCCGATACGAAAGTAAAGGCGAATTTTATAATCCTGCCCTTATGGAAAAACCTTTCTCTGTAAATGGTAAAGGCTTCTCGTCCAACCTTAGATTAACCAATACCTTCAAGGTAGATAAAACTTTCAACCTGCAATTGCAAGGCTTCTATCGTGGTGCCGAAAAAACGGCAAGCAACCAGCGAAAATCTATGTATGCAATAAATTTTGGTGCTAATAAAACCATTTGGAAAGGTAGCGGAATACTGGCTTTTAATATCCAAGATATTTTCAATACCAGAGCGAGACGAAATATAAACTATGGTTCTTCATTTGAAAGAGAACAATATATGCAATGGCAACCTCGCCAGTTTTTACTTTCGCTAACCTACCGTTTCAAACAGGGTGAAAAAGTGGAACAAAAACGAAAAAAAGATAGCAACCGTGGCTACGATGGAGGCGATGATGAAATGCCAATGTAATTTAGAGAAAAGAGGAAAGAGGAAAGACAAGAGATTGAAAACAAATTTTCAATCTCTTGTTTTTTTTGGTAATGTACTGAGAAATATTGGCGGATAAAAATGTAAATTTTTCAATTCAACAATTAACCCTGCCTTTTGCAAATACTATGTAGCAGAAGTTTCTTTTATATTAATGAATTACTATTTAAAGCAAATGGTATAAAAGTAATTAATTAGATGATATGCAATTATCCCCAAAGAAATCCCAATAATGTATTTTAAATAAAAATTTGAGTCTTTCTTTTTGTTTTCGTCTTCTATACTCTCTTTTTTTTCAAGAAAACTATACGCAATAATCATTCCGCCTAACATTGCAAAAGATTTGCGGTAATCCCATAATATTCTCAAAAATTCATTATCAACAATATCGTTAATAAAAATTAAGATTAAAGAGAATACGAATACTATAATTCCAATATTTCTAAAAGTTTTTTTACTCATAATTTAGTTTTTGATATTTATTATTTTTTATAAATTTTAATTTCGGATTATATTTCTATGAAATTTCTGCTAACGGAAAAAGTATTTGCGAAGGGTGGGCTAAGTTTAACTGAAAGGTTCAATTTCTACCAAGCGACCTTTTGCAATACTATGTTAGCAGACATTTCTTTTTTATTTTGGCTTAATGTATTCCATTGCTTCAAGTCCTTTTAATTAACATAATTACAAAAATTACACCTATAATAATAAGGATAATGAAAAATATTATTGTAAATAAGATTATCAACAAAATTCGTCCGACTATACTTTTTAAAGATTTGTCTAAATAAAAACCTTTGAAAAACCAAATTAATATAAATGGTATAGATAACATGGATGCACTTGTTAGAGGAATAAGTAAATCAACATTATTTTTTAAAAGATAGATTATAGGATAAAGAATTGCAATATTCACTAAAGTGTAAAATGATAATATATATGCATTCATCACTATATGCTCATAATAGTTTTGTCCCCATTTTCTAAAAGCTAATTTAGTAAATAGTGCAAAAAAAGGAATAAGCATAAGCATTATGATTGAATTATAACTTGAAGTAAAAGACATATAATCATTCATAAATTGTGAATTCATATGCTGTTTAGAGTAAAATTCACTCATTATTTCATTAAGTCCTATGATTTTGTAAGAAATAAAAGCGGAAATACCACTTAATACAAAAGCCAATAAAATTGGTTTGTAATGATTTACTCTATTCCCATCAATAAATTCCCTTGCAGTTTTTCCAGGATTTTTAATTATGCTTTTTACAGAGTACAGAAATCCTTTATTTGTGTGAAGAAATGTGTATTGAATTTCATCTAAAATATATTTTTTATCAATCCTTTTATATTTTTTCTGTCCACAATTACCACAGAAATTTTCTACAATATTTTTTTTACAGTTTGGGCAGGTATTTTCCATTCTTATTTTTCAAAATTATTTTTTTGTCGGTTTTTAATTTCATTTTCCAATTAACTTAAGTTTGCAATTATCGGATATTTTTTTTATTTCTTGCCATAAGTTTTTTTATTTTGGAACATTATTGTTTTGAAATTTCTCCTAACATTTACATTAACGAAGACTTTTCCGCCAAATATTTTTGCCAATTCCAAGTTGTTCTTAGGGCTTCTTCCAAAGTGGTATCGGCTTTCCAACCGAGTTCCTGTTCGGCTTTGCTTGCATCGGCATAAGCAATCGTAATATCTCCTGCTCTACGGTCGCAGATTTGGTAAGGAACATTCACATTATTAGCTGTTTCAAAAGCTTTTACGACTTCCAAAACCGAAGACCCTTTTCCTGTTCCCAAGTTGTAAATATCAATTACTGTTTCGTTTTTTTCAGCGATTAATTTCTTCAATGCTGCAACGTGGGCTTTTGCCAAATCTACCACATAAATATAATCCCGAATTGCCGTTCCGTCGGGCGTCGGATAATCGTCTCCCCAAATGGAAAGTTTCTCCCGAATGCCCGCAGCGGTTTGCATAACATAAGGCACCAAATTATTCGGAATACCAATTGGCAACTCGCCCAACTTTGCCGAAGGATGTGCCCCAATGGGATTAAAATATCGCAATAAAGTAATTTTCCTTTGATAAGCCTTAGCAAAATCTTTCAGAATATCTTCGCCCATTTGTTTGGTTTTTCCGTAGGAAGATTCGGCTTCTTTCAGCGGTGTATTTTCGTTAATCGGCATTTCATCGGCTTGCCCATAAACCGTGCAAGAAGAACTGAAAATGAAATTAGAAATATTTCTTTCCTTAAATTCTTGCAATACATTAATTAATGAAAAAAGATTGTTTTCATAATAATCCAGCGGTTTTACCTGGCTTTCGCCAACGGCTTTGTACGCTGCAAAATTAATACAACCTTCTATCTTATGAGCCTCAAAAACTTGGGAGAGCAACTCTCTTCGTTTCAAATCGAAGGGATAAAAAACAGGTTTTTTGCCCGCCACTTCTTCTATATTTTGAAGAATAAATTTCTCGGAGTTGGACAAATCATCCACAATCACCACATCGAAACCATTGTTCAAAAGTTCTACCACAGTATGCGAACCAATATAGCCGAGCCCGCCCGTTACAAGAATTGCCATTTTTTTTGTTTTTTTTTAATTAAAGTAAAGTTACCTCTGCAATATTAGAAAATATCTTCCACGCAAGCAAATAAAGACTTTATGTAAATATTAACATTATTGTTTTATTTTGTAAAAATATCCATCGAACAACTTGTTATACAAATGTCTCAAGTTTTTTTCATCGGTAGGCGATTTTTCAACAATCGGGATATGATTATAAAAAACGATAGAACTATTTTCCGCATCGTAAATCATCGCATAGAGAGCGGTATTTGATTTGAGAGGAACTGCAACGTATGTTCCCAATGTAAGAAGTCCAACCCCAAGACCTTTCATCGTCTGTTTACCATAGTTTCCTTTTGCCCTTTCAAATCCAATGCTTACCACAAATAGCCCATATTTTTGGTTTTGACTTTTAACAATAGAATCCATCAGAGGCGTTGTTTTTATATTTTCAATTTTTCTGGTTTCTTTTATTTTAGCCATAATCTCCAAAAGATCTCTCCGAACTAATAGTGCTGCATCTTCATCTTCAATCTCGAACATTTTTTTGATTTTAGGGTTAGGCGTATTTAAAATTATAGAATCCAAAATCCGACCAGATACGATAGACAAAGAGTCGCTGGGTATTGTTACGTTCCCTTTTTCTATAATTCTTATAATTGGGTTGGTTTTGAAACTGCCTATATCTTTCACATCGCTGGGCTGAACAGATTTGTTCATAATAATTGTTGAGCAAGAACTAAGAACAAGCATTGCGAAAATGCAACTAAATAAAGTTTTCATTTATGATTATTTTTTTGTTTTAAAATAAAGAAAATGGCAAAACCATTACGCCTTTCAAAGTTATGAAAAATATTAGGAAGATATTTGGGTTTCACTAAAAAAATCGGGAAATTTTAATTTTTGCTATCATTAGAAACATTTGTATTTTTGCAAAATGAACAAGACTTTAATCAATAAATACAATATTCCCGGACCGAGATATACTTCTTATCCCACTGTTCCTTTTTGGGATGAGGCTGGCTTTTCTTCCTCGCAATGGGAAAATTCGGTTATAAAATCTTTTAATGAAAGTAACGATTCCGAAGGAATTTCTATATACATCCATTTGCCGTTTTGCGAAAGCCTTTGCACGTTTTGTGCTTGCCACAAGCGGATTACCAAGCAACACGGCGTAGAAGAACCTTATATACAAACCGTGCTAAAAGAATGGGATTTGTATGTGGAACTTTTTCAGAAGCAGGAGGCAGGAAGCAAGAGCAAAGAGGAAAGAGGAAAGATGCAAGAGACAAAACCCAAAATAAAAGAATTACATTTGGGTGGCGGAACTCCAACTTTTTTCTCTCCTGAAAATCTGAAAACTTTACTGGAAGGCATTTTCTCTAAATCCGAAATTGCTGAAAATCCCGAGTTTAGTTTTGAAGGACACCCGAACAATACAACTAAAAAACATTTGCAAACGCTCTACGATTTGGGCTTTACACGTTGTAGTTTTGGCGTGCAAGATTATGATTTTGCGGTGCAAAAAGCCATCAATAGAATACAGCCTTTTGAAAACGTGAAAAAGGTAACAGAATGGGCAAGAGAAATCGGTTACAAAAGTATTTCCCACGATTTGGTGTTCGGACTTCCGCATCAGAATTGGGAGAAAATGGAACACACCATTCGCAAAACTATGGAACTAAGACCCGACCGATTGGCGTTCTATTCCTACGCTCACGTTCCTTGGATAAAAGGTGTTGGGCAAAGAGGCTTCGATGAAAATGATTTGCCAAGTGGCGAAGAAAAAAGAAAACTCTACGAAAATG
>JAUNTR010000086.1:0-3882 GCA_030538575.1 Cruoricaptor ignavus
AAATAAGAGCCTGTTTAAATTTTATAGTCTAAATTTTTATAGTCATTTTTAGATGATTTTTTGGATGGATTTTGAAAGTTTAGCGGGCTAAACTGAAAAAGACAGCCGTAAAAGACACTAAAAAGGGCATAAAAAGTTGACTAAGATTAATAAAATACACATTACAAAAAATATTTCGTTAAAATTGAAACAGGCTCTAAGTGTTATTTTTTAATTAAAGTATTTTTATTTTGGGCAGCTATTCCGCCCTCCGTTTCCGCTTTTTTTGTTCCGCTTCGCTACACAAAAAAGAGCTCCACTCAGGTCGGGCTGCGGATAATAGGCTGCTATATTATAAATTGCGTTATACGATATAAATCCCCGAACAATGGTCTTCCGAACTTCCTGTTGCAGAAGCAATTACGTTATTTTCGTTTTGAGTTCTCAGCACGCCCATTAGTGCAAAAACCAAAGCTTCTTTATATTCCACCAAATCGTTATTCGGAATAATGATGGAAGTTTTTGTTTTGGCTTTTATCCTTTCTATCAGAAATTGATTATACGCTCCACCTCCTGTAATCAGCACATTTTCAGATTGATAGTGGTTTAGTGTTTCTGCTATTTTTTCCGCAGAATGTTCAGTGAAAGTTGCCAAAGCCTCTTGCGGATTTAGTTTTTTCAGTATTGGAGAAACCTCTTTTATTACCCATTCTATTCCCAATGATTTAGGGATTTTTTGCGAATAATATTTCAATGAATTTAGCTGTTTCAGGGCTTTTTCATTTACAATTCCGTTTTTGGCAAGTTCTCCATTTTTGTCAAAATTTTGTCCCAGTTTTTTAGCGAAATCATTCAAAACAATATTCACAGGACAAATATCAAATGCAATCCGCTGATTATTTTCCTTTAATGAAATATTAGAAAATCCGCCAATATTCAGGCAAGCGGCGTATTCGCTAAAAAGCAATTCGTCCCCAATAGGAACCAGTGGAGCACCATTACCGTTCATCAGAACATCTTGGCTTCGGAAACCGTAAACTGTGGGAATTTGGTTGATGATTTTTATAGCTCTGCCATCCCCGATTTGCAGGGTAAATTTTCTTTCAGGTTGATGAAAAACCGTATGCCCATGAGAAGCAATAACATCAATTTTTTTTAAGTTATTTTGCTTGATGAATTTTTGTACGCATTCCCCAAGATAAAAACCATATTCGGAATGAAGAGCCAACAAATCTTCCGATTTTAGGTGTATGGCTTCTCGCAGTTTCTTTTCCCATTTTTTAGAATATTCCAAAGTTTCGGCTTTTATAATTTCAAAATGCCAAATATTATTCTTGTTTTTGTGAAAAGAAGAATAGCAAATATCCAAACCGTCTAAACTCGTTCCAGACATCAATCCGATAGCCAATGTTTTTTCCAAAATACTTTTTCTTAAATGTTTTTTACTTAAAAATATTCATTTCCTCTTTATAAATCGGACTTTTGATGTTTAGGAAATTCAATACACTATGGAAAACGTGGTTTTGCGATAGCATATTATTTTCTTTCAGTTGCCGATTTGGGTCAGATGTCCATACAATAAACGGGATTTCGTATTGTTCTTTCGGAGCCATACTCATCGGTAAACCGTGCATATAAAGGTTTTTTTCGCCCAAAGATTCCCCGTGGTCGGACACAAAAAGCATTGTACTGTCGTAATCTTTCAATTCCTTTAAATCCTCGATGATTTTGTAGAGAAGATAATCGGTGTAAACAATCGTATTATCGTATGCATTGATGAGTTCCTCCTGCGAGCAATTGCCCAATTCTACACTGTTGCAAACTGGCGAAAACGCCTCGAAACCAGCAGGATATTTTTTGCTGTATGTTGGTCCGTGGCTTGTTCCTGTATGCAGAACTACCAAGATTTTATCCTTTTGGCTTGCTAAGATTTGCTCCTTTAATCCCGAAAGCAAAATACCATCGTAATCGCATTCCTCACCTTTGCAATATGGGATTAGACTTTCTTTATTTTGATAATTTTTGATGTGAAGTGGCGGTTCGCCCCAGTTGGTTGTTCGCCAAATAACTTCGGCATTATTTCGATAAAGATAATTGGGCAAAATCTCGTAGAGTTCGCTCGTGTTCTCGTGTTCCAAAATGCATTTTAAACCTGCTGTTGTATAGGTTGCACAAGATTTAGCATTGAAATGATGCAGATTTTCAACCTTAGAAAGTAGCGGATTGGTGTTTTTTTCGTAACCGTATAATGAGAAATTTTGGCTTCTTGCCGATTCGCCAATAACCAAAACGAAGACCGATTTTTTATGGTCTGCTATCGTAGCATCGGGCAACAAAATTTCTTTTTTATTCGCTTGATTTTGATGAATATAAAATAACGAAAGATTAACGGAATATGACCAAGGCATTGCCAAACCGCCCAAAACTTTGGAATTTTTGTCTATCCAAAGCCAATTTGATGCATTGGCAAAAACCATTACCAACATAAAAACCAATGATAACCCAATTGTGCTGAAAAATTTTTTCCAAGAAACACGTTCTATTTTTGCCTTAATAATATAAATGCTCGGAGCAATCCCAAGAAAGAAAACATACGCCAATAACTTAACCGAGAAAAAACTGCTGGACTCTTCGTAATTGGTATTCAGTATGTTACCAATCATACTTTCGTCTATAATCACATTATAAGTATTGATGAAATAGACGGCAACGGAATTAATCAGAAAAGATAAAACCAATAAAAATTTACCCAAAAATCGAGAAATTCCTAAAAATAAATAAAAGGCAAAAGCATTGGCAATTATCATTAAAACCATTAAACTTGCGATAATTGTAAAGCCTCCGAAAGTTTTGTAATCCAAGTTGCTAAATACAAATTTGAAAAACGGATAATGGAAAAATATAAAATTGAGAACGCTGATAATCAGTACAAAACGTTGTAGCGAGATATTATTTTTTAACATATTTAAAGGTAATTGTAAATAATGAAATAACCAAACAAATGAGTGCAAAATAGAAAATAATTAAATCTTCTTTCATTATTTTTTGAATTAATGAAAAACCACACGCCAAAAATAGCAAAATAAAAATAGGATAAAATTTTCTATTGCTAATCCAATTCCACATTTTGTATTTTCGACAGATAAAAATCCCCAAAATTGCTGAAATATATCCTATGGAACAGCCGATAAGAACATCGATAGGGTAGTGGGCTCCAACACCAACTCGGGTAAAAGCAAGAACTAAACCAATGATAATGAAAGAAATATACCATAATATTTTTGCCTTAAAATCCTTTGGAATAAAAGCAAAAGCAATAACAGTGAGAATAGTAAAAACCGTGATGGAATGTCCCGAAGGTAAACTATTGTGTCCCGACAAGGTTTTCCCAATGATGGTGAAATTATCGTTATCATAAAATGCAGCGGGTCTTGGGATAGAGAAAAATTTTTTCAGAATTGGACAAAATAATAGTGAAACCAAAGATGCGGAAATTAGGGCTTCCCAAAGTTTTGGTGCGTAAATAACAAAGATTGATAAAATGGATAAGAAGACTAAAGCGTCGCCAAACTGCGTGAGATTGTACTGTAAACTTGGGAATTGCGATAATTTTGCATTAAGGAAAAAGAACCATTTTTCTTGTATTTTGATGTAAGAATCAATGGTTAAAGTGTTTTTGCTGAAAAGAAAAGTAGCGATAGATAAGATGACTACTAATGGCAAAGAGAGGGCTGATAATTTTAGCTTAGCATAATTATCGATAATAGTTTTATTCATTGGTTTTAGCTTTTTGATTAAAATTAAAAGGCTAATTTACAAAAAAATATAAAAAGGTGGATTAATTACGAATTTGCTTTGCAGGGAAACTTCCTGTATTGTTGTAGAATGTGTATTCCGAGAAGT
>JAUNTR010000086.1:3982-8242 GCA_030538575.1 Cruoricaptor ignavus
ATTTGCTTTGCAGGGAAACTTCCTGTATTGTTGTAGAATGTGTATTCCGAGAAGTCGTCTTTTGCCGTCATTCCATTAGCACCTACAAGAACCGAGCCATCGGTATCTGTAACATATACCGTATCGTTGGTGTACATTTTTTTGTTTTTTTTGTCCCAATAGATACTTTGTGTAGCGAAAAGTTGTCCCTCGTTGGTTCGGATTTTTACATTGCCTTTTGCGGTATAAAAATCTTTCAGTTCGTTTAGTTTGGCATAGTTTGCCCAAATTTTCCCTGGAACGTTGGGTTTCTTTTTATCAAAATATTCCAAATAAATACCTTTTTTTGCTTCAACGTAAGGCGAATCTATCAGCTCGTATTTTTCGATTAAAGGAGCTTTGAACCGCAAACTTACCAACCCAGAATCTCTTTGTATGATATTGGCATTGTGGATGATTTGCGAAGCAAAATTGGTGTTTTTCTTTGCATTGGTTTCAGCTAAATCTTCCTCGCAGGAAACAAAAAATATAGCACATCCCAATAGGGCGGCTATATTTATTTTGCGTATTCTACGAGATAATTTTAGCATATTTTTATTAATCGTATTGTCTTTTTTGGAACCATTTATCCGCAAAATTAAGACCAATTTTCAGGTTTACAAAATTTTGTCTAATCATATTATTTTCCAAAGTTCCTCTTTTACCAAGTTCAATCCCGATGTCCAAACCGTTCAAACGATTGATGTTGGATGTGGCGAAAGGCAAAGATACACCTGCTGTTACAGCATATCGGTTTACGTTGCTGCTTGTTGCAGATGCCATAGGACTTATACTGAGATTTCCTTTTTCGTAATAAGCTCCGAAGCGATAGATAACTCTGGAAAAATAGTTTCGGAAGTTGTTGTAATTTGGTAAATACCAACCACCTGCAGAGATTTTATAAGAGTTTTGAAAATTGAAAGGCTGTCCCAAAAACTGTATGCTTTCTCCTTTTTTGTAATCCAATTGCGTACTGTAAAACCATTTGCCTTCATTACCATAACCAACCCCGAAAGAAAATTCCTGTGGTAGAAGATTATTTTCGGTACTCTTTTTTTCCTCGATTATGGATTCGTTTGTCTTTTGGTCTATGCCAGCATAGTAATAAGTGCTGTTTTTGTAATAGGTTTCCATTTTCCCTGTTGTGCCGAAAGTATAGGTTGCACCAAGCGTTAGCTTTTTATCGTTTTTCAGAGTTTTTTGGTAGGCAGTTCCTGCGGTAAAATTGAAAGATTGTACCTTGTTGCTGGTTTCGTATCCATTGATAAGTTCTGCTCCGCTAAAGGTAAGTTCTTCTGTATCATATAGTTTTCCAAAATAAAAGTTGGAACGAAGACCCAAAGAAAATTCATTAGAAATTTTGTAACCAACTGCTGCTTGCACGGTAGAAAGTGTTCCTTTTCCTGTGAATTTGTTGGCTTCTATACTATTGTCTGCCAATGTTTTACTTGTTAATATTTCATAGGCTTTCGAGCTGTAAGGTTGATATCCTAACCCGAATTTCAACTTTGGAGAAAGTGGGAAAGCAAAAGAAATATTAGAAAGGTAATTAGAATGTTTTGTGGCTTTTATATTCTGATAATCAGATTTGTAGTAATTATTTTCGTTAGTACCCGAAATTTGGAATGAGGTAAGGTCGAAGTTTGTATTTGCAGCCGGATTCCTAAAATTGAAATTATTATTAAAGTCATTAATATACGCCGTGGAAATCCCTCCCATAGACGAAATATCTATGCTGTTATCGTATTTTACATCTCCAATTCCGTATGCCGCATAAGGCGAGTTACCAATAGTCTGTGCAAAAGCAGATACGCCCAAAGCAATGAACGACAGTACCGTGATTCTTTTCATTCTTTATAAATAAAATTCAGGATGCAAATATCATAATTATTACTGAAATCTAAAAATTTACAGCCGTTAAAGTTTGTTAAGTTGTGAAATATTCTGGAATTAATTAAAAATCAAGATGTTTTTCAGTTTTGTTTTTGCAATTTACTACTTTAAAATAATGTTTTATCCGAATTATCATTCCATTTGCTTATGATTTTCATCATTAATGCTTTTAAAATAAAATTAACGATTTGTTAACAAAATATTAATAATTAACTCAGGTTCATTATTAAACGTTTGTTTGAATTAGTTTTAATTTAATATAATGCTTTTATTTATGATGAATATTTAAAGTTTACTATTTGTTTGATATATATCATATAATAAATTGTGATTTCGTTTGCATTAAATAAAAACCTTTATCTACATTTGCACAAGAAATTTAAAATTTAAAATTATGAAAAAGATAACATCTGCATTGGTTTTAGCATTCGGTCTTTTTGCTACTACAATTTCTGCACAAAGTATTTCTCAAAAATCAGCGTCGATAACTGTGGACGGAACTTCGTCTTTGCACGATTGGACTATGTCTGCATCTTCTGCAACATTCAGCGGAACAGTAAGTGGGAATGCGATAAATAGTGTGAAGTTTACAATGCCAGCAAAAAACCTGAAAAGTAAAAAAGGTAAAATGATGGATAATAAAGCGTACAACGCTCTAAATGCTGATAAAGCACCAAATATTACTTTTACTGCAAATAGTATAAATGTAGGTAAAGGCAATGCAACTGGACAACTGAGCATTGCAGGAACAACCAAAAATGTAACCTTCCCGATAGCGGTTTCCAAAAACGGAAATACCTATACGATTAGCGGAAATACAACCGTGAAAATGTCCGATTACGGAATGAAAACACCAGGATTTATGGGCGTGAAAACGGGAGATGCCGTTACGATAAAAGTAAATGTTGTTGCGGAATAATATCAAAAAAATAATAGTAATTAAATATATCAATAATGAAAACTTCAGTAATCAAAATGTCAGTTGCTGCTGCACTTTTCGCAGGTAGCTTTATAAACGCACAGGAAACTCAATCTATCAGAGAATACCTTGCTCCAGAGAAATATAATAGAAATGTATTTGAAGATCCAAAAGTAGAAGCACCAGATGTAAAAGGTGTAAAAGTAACTATAGGTGGAGATTTTGCATTGCAGTTTCAGGCGTTAGATAATAAGACTAAAGGAAATGTAGAGCTAAAAGATTTAGGTTCGGATTTCAATCTTCCAACAGCTAATTTAGATGTAAATGCTTATTTGGCTAAAGGTGTTAAAATGCATTTGAGAACTTATCTTTCATCTCGCCATCACCGTGAAGCTTGGGTAAAAGGTGGTTATATCCAAATCGATAACTTGGATTTTATAAAAGAAGGTTTCTTGGGAGATGTTATGAAACACGCTCGTGTAAAAGTGGGTATGAATGATATCAACTACGGTGATTCTCATTTCAGAAGAAGTGATAATGCAAGCACTATCAATAACCCATTTGTAGGAAATCATATTATGGATTCCTTTACTACAGAGCCGTTTGCAGAAGTTTATGGTTTCTTCGGAGATGCATTCGTAATGGGAGGGATTTCCAATGGTAAACTAAGCCAATCTGTTGTGAAAACAGAAACTACAAACAATAGCCCAAGTCTTTATGCAAAAATCGGATATGATAAGCAAGTGGATTCTGATTTAAGAATAAGACTTACAGGTTCTGTTTTGAAAACCAACGGATTAAGTACAGGTGGTTATCTATATGGCGGAGATAGAGCAGGCTCCAGATATTACTACGTTCTTTTAGCTCAAGATGCAGCAGAGGGAACAAGCAACTATGCAACTGGTAGATTCGACCCTGGGTTCAAAGATATGTTGGCTATCCAAATTAATCCATTCATAAAATATGGAGGTTTAGAATTTTTTGGAACATTTGAAAACGTAACAGGTAATAAACTTGTAAACGCAACTACCAAAAACGATAAGGATGGTAATTATACACAGCTTGCAGGTGAATTGCTTTACAGATTCGGAAATGCAGAGCAATTTTATTTGGGTGCAAAATACAATAATGTGAGCGGTAGAGACGTAAAAGGTGGAGACCTTAAAAAAATAGACCGTTTCAACTTTGCAGGCGGATGGTTTATGACCAAAAATATCTTAGCTAAAGTAGAGTATGTAAATCAAAAATACAACACCAGCGATGCTTGGGGATTAACCAATCCGTTGTACGGTGGAAAATTCAACGGCGTAATGGTGGAAGCTACAATAGGTTTCTAATAAGTTTTTCATAAGAAATGGGAAGGGCAAAATTTCAAGTTGCCCTTTCCGTTTTATTCATTATTAAAATGAACCAAAAACTCAGCATATTAT
>JAUNTR010000087.1:0-2717 GCA_030538575.1 Cruoricaptor ignavus
AAACTCCAAAGCAGACGGATTTCGCCAAATTCAAAATCTTCGGGAAGATTTTTTTTCCAATCGGTTAGATTATCGAAAGTTTCCTTTTTGTGTAACTCCTCGAAAACCTTAATTTTTTCTTTGGTTACAATTCTTTTCAAATCATCTAATTTCAAAATACCCGTTTCTGCAAATTTGGACAAATGCCCGATAATCGTTGCTGAAAGCACGCCTCTTTCCTTAGCTATATCAGCAATAGTCTTCCCTTGCTCAAAGAGTTTCCAAGTGATGACGTGGGTTGGAATTTTGACAACATTGGACGAAATTTCTTTTTTATTTTCTTTATCAAAAAGCGGTGTTTCCAATAATTTGGCATCCTGTAAATCCTTCAAATAATCCTCCAAATCATCTACCAAAACACGGGTTTGTTCGTTGTAAGCTTTCAGCCCACTTGCACCTTTGGTTTCGGCATAAAAAGATTTAAAGGGCTCGAATATTTTTTCATTAATTTGATTAAAGAAAAACAAAACCGCACCTTTGGATTTCTGTTCAATTTCGTTCCATTCGCCACTTCCTGCGATGAATTTTTTGGTTTTAGAAATAATGACTTTCTGAAATTTATCATAAACTTCGGACAATTGTTCTGCCTCAGTTTTTATGGTTTGATGCAATGCTTTTACCTTTTGTCGGTCTATTTTTTTGCTTTCGTTAGCCACATTATTCCAAATATGAATTTCCGTTTTTATCCATTGGCAATCTATCCTATTCAGCATTTTGCTGATGCTGTAATCGTATTTTTCAGCGGAAACAATTTCCTCTATTTTATCATTAGCATTGGTAGAGTCTTGGAAACCCGAAACCCGACGATCATTAAAAATAATTTCTGGTATTATCTTGGATTTCAGCACAATACCTTCCAAAGTGCGACAACGTGAAAGTGCAACATACACTTGCCCCGAAGCAAAGGATTTGCCCGCATCTATAATCACTCTATCGAAAGTAAGACCTTGCGATTTGTGTATCGTAACCGCCCAAGCCAAGCGAATGGGATATTGCTCGAAACTGCCCAAAACCTCTTCCTGAATGGTTTTATCGGGAGCTAAAGAATATTTTTTGTTTTCCCAAACTTCTTTTTTCAGTTTATATTGCTCGTCTTGCCCATCTATCATTACATAGATTTCCTCTTCATTAATGTAAGTAATTTCCGCTAATTTCCCGTTGAAATATTTTTTCTCGCCACTTGCATCATTTCTTATAAACATAATTTGCGAGCCAACTTTCAGTTCCAAAACTTCATCGTTTGGATATTGGTTTTCTTTGAAATCTCCAACAATTTTAGCATTAAAAAAGAAAGAAGGCGTGGTAAGTTTATTCAGTTTTTCTTGATTAATGGAATCCGCCATTTTGTTGTGAGAAGTTAAATAAACATAAGATTGTTCTTTCGGCTCAAAATCAGGTAAGTATCTGGAATTAAGAAGATTAAAATCTACATCTCTCGGATTTCCATCTCGGATTCCATTAAGAATATTGAGGAAAGTTTCATCTTTTTGTCGATAAACTTTGGTAAGTTCTATGGTAAGCAGATTGATATCTTCCAACGCTTTGGCACTGAAAAAAAATGGAGAATTATAAAACTTAGACAACACATTTTCGTCCCGAACCACAGGTGGCAATTGGTACAAATCGCCAATGAAAAGCATTTGCACTCCCCCGAATTTTTGCTGATTACGACGAATGTGTCTCAACGAAAAATCCATCATATCCAAAACATCTGCCCGAAGCATAGAAACCTCATCGATGATGATAATTTCCACTTCTCGCAACAATTTCAGTTTATCTTTTCGATATTTGAAATGCATTAGCAAATCCGAAATATTGTTTCCCAAATTGCTATCTATACGCTCCGCAGTCGGCAAAAAAGGACGCAACGGCAAACCAAACATAGAGTGTATGGTACTTCCGCCAGCATTAATAGCGGCAATTCCCGTGGGAGCAACAATGATGTATTTCTTTTTTGTTTTTTTTACAAAATCGTTTAGGAAAGTGGTTTTCCCTGTTCCCGCTTTTCCTGTGAGGAAAATATTTCTGCTGGTAAATTCTACGAGTTCAAATATCTGCTGATTCATCCGCCCAAATTTAGTAAAAATGTCTGGATTTTGATGTATCGAGATTTGTTTTACTTAAATCAATAAAATCCCAAAAACCACATATCTTACTAATTAACAATTATTTATAAAAATTAAAATGAAGTACAATTCTTTATATTAATATTTTATATTTTTGCAGAATATATTTTGGTTATTATTTCCGACTATGAAAACATTTGGATTTCTATTACTTACAACTTTGGTTTTATCGGCTTGCGGTACAAAAAAAGCTGCCGAATTGGAGAAAAAACTGCCCAAAGATGTCGCTCTGATGCCAGAAAGAGATTACTCGCAAAGAACTGAAAACCAAAGAATAAAAGATGAGCAAGAAATGCTAAAACTAAAAATGGAAATAGAAGACATCATCGCTTTGGAATCTTGCCAAAATCCTGAGCATTGGCGTATTTCTTCTCTCGGTTCCAAACCTTGTGGCGGACCTGCAATGTTTATCGGCTATCCCGTAAAATTAGAAACCGATATTCTCCCAAAAATCACGGAATATAACCGCCGAAGCTCGGCTTATAACTTGAAATACGGCATTATTTCAGATTGCGATGTTGTGCCTTCTCCATCGGGTATAAAATGCGAAAA
>JAUNTR010000087.1:2817-4678 GCA_030538575.1 Cruoricaptor ignavus
GCATTATTTCAGATTGCGATGTTGTGCCTTCTCCATCGGGTATAAAATGCGAAAATGGTAAAATTGTTTTGCTGAATGAGAATTAGATTATTAAAAAATTAAGAGATTAAGAAATTACTTTTGATTGATAAACGTTTTAAATTACACGAAGTAATTCCTTAATTCCTTAATTCCTTAATTCTAACATTAATTTTCTTCTTTATACCAACCAGAATATTTCACATAATTATTAGCAATACGATTAACCTCGCCATCTAAAAGATCTATGGAAATATCTTTTATTTTTTTGGCAGGAATTCCGCCCCAAACTTCGCCAGATTTTATGTGAGTGCCTTGTACCACAACAGAACCTGCTCCCACAATAGAGTTGCTTTCTATCACACAATTATCCATTACAACAGCTCCCATACCAATTAAAACATTGTCGTGCAAAGTGCAACCGTGTACAATAGCATTATGCCCAATAGAAACATTATTACCGATAATCAACGGATATTTTTCGTAGGTGCAATGCAACATTACATTATCTTGCACATTTACTTTGTTGCCCATTTTTATGTAATTTACATCGCCTCGAATTACAGCATTGTACCAAACGCTGCATTGTTTACCCATTGTAACATCGCCAATAATAGTTGCTGTTTCTGCTAAAAAAGTATCTTCGCCAATCTTTGGCATAATCCCTAAAAGTTCTTTTATAAGAGCCATATTTTTATGTTTTTTTATTTTAGAGGATAGAAAATAGAAGAAAGAATAAAGACCACACCTAAGTTATACATTTTGCGTTCTATACATCGTACATTAATTATATATAAATCGATGATTGAAAAAGTCTAAAACTCAATTTCTATTATCTAATTTCTTATTAGTATTTTTGTAACTTCAAATTTAAAAATAAAATGCGAGAAATCATTATAGAACTTACAGAAAATCCGAAAGTGATGAAATTCATTGCCGGATACAACCTAATTCCCGGAGCTTTGGAATTGGACAGAACTTCGGATATTTCGGAAATTCCGTTGGCAGAAGAACTGTTTAATTATCCTTTTGTAGAGAAAATATTCATAACTGCTAATTTTATCGCTATTGCAAAACAAGATACGGTAGAATGGGAAGTTGTTGCAGAAAATCTGAAAAATGTAATTGAAGACCAACTGCTGGAAAACCCAAGAATTTACAAACAAAAGAAAAGAGAACTTTTCCCGATTTATGCAGAAATGACACCTAATCCTGCGGTAATGAAATTTGTTTCGCAAAGATTTATCGTGGAAGGATTTTTGGAAGTAAAAACCAAAGAAGAAGCAGAGAACGTGCCATTGGCAAAAGCCATTTTTGAGGAATTTGGTTTTGCTAAGGAGATTTTTATTTCTGATAATTTTGTTGCTGTAACCAAAGACGAATCGGTACAATGGCACGAAGTAATGGTTGCTGTGCGTGGTTTTATTGCAGAATATTTGCAAACAGGAAATACCGTAACCAACATAGAACCTCAAAAACACGAAAATCCCGTAGAAAAAATCCTCAATAGAAATTACACCGATGATGAGCAAAAAATTTCGGATATTTTAGCAGAATATGTTGCTCCCGCAGTAGAAAATGATGGCGGAAAAATTTCCCTTTTGGAATATGATAAAGAAAATAAAACGGCGAAAATGCTACTGCAAGGTGCTTGTTCGGGTTGCCCAAGTTCTACAGCTACACTAAAAGGCGGAATTGAAAATATCCTAAAACAATTCGCTCCCGATTTGGTGGAAAAAGTAGAAGCTGTGAATGGATAGAAAATCCTGAAACAGACTCTATAAAAACTCATAAAATCAATTTCTTTTCACTAAATTTGGAGAAGATAATAAATTTGAATAAA
>JAUNTR010000087.1:4778-8127 GCA_030538575.1 Cruoricaptor ignavus
AAAAAATATAAGTTTTGCAAAATACAAATAATCAAAAATCGAAAAAAGGAATTTTACTCGTCAATCTCGGTTCGCCGAAATCTACCAGCGTGGAAGATGTAAAGGAATATTTGGACGAATTCCTGATGGATGAACGGGTGATAGATTACCGTTGGTTTTTCCGTGCACTTTTGGTTCGTGGGATTATCCTAAAAACCAGACCTGCAAAATCGGCAGAAGCCTACAAATCGGTTTGGACAAAAGAAGGTTCGCCACTCATCGTAATCACCAAACAAATCCAAGAAAAACTACAACAAAAAGTGGATATTCCCGTGGAAATCGGGATGAGATACGCCGAACCAAGCATTGAAAACGGCATACAAAAACTCGTAAACCAAGGCGTTACAGAAATTGTTTTGTTTCCACTTTATCCGCAATATGCGATGAGTACAACAGAAACTGTGATAGAAAAATCCGAAGAAGTGAGGAAAGAAAAATTCCCAAATGTGAAGATTTCTTATGTAGAACCATTCTATAACAAGGACATCTATATCCAATGTTTGGCGGACAGCATTCGGGAGAAATTACCCGAAAATATAGATGCTTTGCAGTTTTCTTATCACGGTGTTCCAGAAAGACACATCTATAAAACCGACCCTACAAAAACCTGCAAAATCGGCGATTGCTGTCATAAAGATGAAAATCCTTCGCACCAATATTGCTATCGTCATCAATGTTTTAGAACGACAAAATTGGTCGCAGAAAAACTGAATTTACCGAAAGAAAAAACGGTTATTTCCTTCCAATCCAGATTGGGAAAAGATAAGTGGATTGAGCCTTACACCGATGAAACCTTGGAACATTTGCCACAAAAAGGCGTGAAGAATTTAGCCATTGTTTGCCCAGCTTTCGTTTCCGACTGCCTCGAAACGTTGGAAGAAATTGCAATGGAAGGCAAAGAAGAGTTCCTAAAAGCTGGTGGAGAACAGTTCCATTACATCCCTTGTTTAAATTCGGAAGACGCTTGGATAAACGTTGTAAAAACCCTTTGTGAGGAAAAGCTAAATGAATTTTAAACTTCCGTTTAATTTTATTATGCATTAAATAGTTTTTAGTCTTAACATTTGTTAAATTTTCCTTAATTTTAAGGGAAAGAAAACTATCAAATGTTAAGATGAAAAAACTAAAAGAAAAAGCCTACCCTGGATTATCGGTTTCCAAAGAAGAATGGGAACTTTTCGCCTCTAAATTTACTTATAAAGAATTCCCCAAAAAGAGCATAATTACGAAGCAAGGCGAAACGGAAAACTACTTGTCGTTTTTGGTAAAAGGTGCAGTAAGGTCTTTCATTAAGAAAAACGAAAAAGAAACCACACTGAGATTTCACTTTTCCGATAGTTTTTTTAGTGCCTATCCATCTTTTATGATGCAAAAGCCCAGCGAATTTGCTTTAGAAAGCCTTACAGATTGCAGTTGTTGGCAAATTTCTTATGAAAACCTGCAAAAATGCTACAACGAAACGGCGGGTTGTGGACACAGAATGGGACGCATTTCCGCAGAGTTTCTTTACATAAAAAGTATAACTCGGGAAATCTCTATGCTTACCGAAAGTGCCGAAGAACGCTATATCACACTAATGGAAAAAAATCCCGAAATCATACAAAATATTCCTCTGAAATATATTGCATCTTACTTGGGAATTACACCACAAGCACTGAGCAGGATAAGGGCAAGGATTTTTTAACCGAGGTTCATTGCTTCAAATTTATATTCAGCTTAACTTTGCACCACACAAATGATGAGAAAAATTTTCGCCAACATAAGCGTTGGCTTTTTTATCTTACAGGAGTACGAAACTCGCCATAACCCAACAATCCATCGTAGTTTCTATTAAACGGACGATAATATAAAAAGGCTTGATAAAGATTTTCTGTTTGCCAAAAGTTCCCGTTGATTTCTCCGTAATCCAAAGAACCATCGGGATTTTCGGTAGCTAAAATAAAGTTATAAAAACCTTGTTTCAGATAAAGGTTCGCAACATATTGTTTTCGATTTTCGTCGTAAACCATTTTACTTTCCTCGGTTGGCAAATAATCGTTGAACATTCCCAAAACGTAAATATTTTTATCCACCTTTTCGGAATCCAACACAAACTGAACCCAAGAATAATCGCCTTCTTTTTCGGCATTTCTCTCAATTCCTAAATCATTTCTGCGAAAAAAATACGCACCATTCACATCGGGTTGATATTGATAATTCAGCGGAAAAGCCCAAACAGGATGCAGATAAGTATAGTTTATGCCATCTACATTATCCACCGCAGCTACCATATCCATTGGCGTTCGCAGGTTTTTATTATCGAAATAATAAAATTCGTTATTTCCCGAGAATGCCAAATTCATCTGCTGAAACATCACTCGATTTCCCAAAACTGCGGATGGTTTCAGATTATAAACACCAAGATTCCAATTATTATTTTGGATGACATTTAGCGTTACAGAATTGATATTAGAATTGAGTTGTCCACCAATAGGCGTTGCTTGCACCTCTACCCTTTGGTTAATTTGCGGACGATTTTGCTCGGTAATTCGGGAAACGTTCAGAGCCAAATTAGCCCCATCTTCCACCACACAAAATCGCTTGGTAAACAATGGTTTAGAAGGAGAATCTTTATAAACAATCAACTCAAAATTTCCTGATATTTTCGGTTGTATTTTATCATTCGGAAAAGTGAGTGTGTAGTTGGTATATTTCTGATAAGTATTGAAAGAATACTGGAAACTATCCACCAAACCGTTCAGCGAGCCATTGGCATATTCTGTATAAAACAAGCCATCGTCTTCCCAATTTCTATCGAAATGTTTTATCGTATATCGGTAAATTGTGCTGTTGTTGGACAAATCATCAAACCGAAGAACCAACTGTTCATTGAAACCGATAACGGGCGTTTGGTCGTTGGTTTGAGGATTAAAAAGTTGTATCCCACGAATGTCTTGACCAAAAACCAAAACCGAACTTAACAGAAATAAAAAACCAAATCTTTTCATACTTTTATTATTAAAGGTTAGAGGGTTAGAAGGTTAAATGGTTATAAAGTTAGAAAGCCATTTAACCTCTTTAACCATTTAACCTCTTAACTACATAACCACCTAACTATTTTAACCTCTTAACCATTCAACCATTTGATATTACAACCCAAACTCGGTTTTTGTATTTCCTCTTGTGGTTCGCCTGCCAAAAGGTTTTCAAAAGCGATAATTAAATCTTCGCCTGTAATTTCTTTGGAATTTCCAGGGCGAGAATCGTCCATTTGCCCTCGATAAATCAAATCTAATTTATCATCAAAGAAATAAAAATCGGGCGTGCAAGC
>JAUNTR010000088.1 GCA_030538575.1 Cruoricaptor ignavus
GAACCCAAATATTTTTAGATTATTGTCGGTTGAAGAGTTAGATAAAATCAAAAATGATGAAGTCCCTTTTTATTACACAGAAGACGCAATTAATCTACTTAACACAGATTTTCAAAACTACGGAACACCAATCTTTCATCAGGAATTAGATGATAAGTGAAATTAATAGCATTATTTCAGTCCTGTAAAACTTCACAAGTTTCGAGAGGATTTTTGAAAAACATATTGATATAGAATTTGAAAAGTCATTAAAAACAAAAAAATAGAAGTTTCTGCAATGCTTTTCGGTGGAAAACCCCTTGTCGGACTTAATTTTATGCAAGTTGAAAAGATTTATTCTCAAATAAAATGATTATTTTTACCGAGATAAGATTTTCAATATTTAAAAAAATATTATTGTATGACACCATTAGAAACCGCCCAGCATATCCTTAGTAAAGACGAGTTCTCCAAATGGATGGGAATTGAGTTGATAGAAATCCGAGAAAAATATTGCTTAATCGAAATGCCGATTCGCAAAGAAATGATAAATGGTTTGGGAACGGTGCATGGTGGTGTTACATTTGCTTTTGCAGATTCTGCGTTGGCATTTTCGTCTAATAATACCAATGATGTATCGGTTGCTCTCAATTGTATGATTTCCTTTACCAAAGCTGTGAAAATGGGAGATACGCTGATAGCGGAGAGCATTCTGATGGCGGATACCCGCAAAACAGCGGTTTACGATATTACCGTAACCAATCAGCATAAAGTTTTGGTTGCAACGTTTAGAGGAACGGTTTATAAAATTGATAAAAAAATAACGGATTTGTAATTTTAAATATCATAAATTTACACATAAACCACCTCTGTTCCTGCAACTTTTCTTCCTGTTTTTTCTAAGATTTCCCGATAAGTTTCTACCTGTTTTTCATATTTTTCGTTTTCTGCACCAGTTTTGAAGTCGATGACGAAAATACCGTTTTCGGTTTCTACCATTCTATCGGGGCGGTAAATTTCGGTTTTGCCATCTTCCGAAATCATAATTTCTTTCTCATTAAAGGCTTTATGGTTTTTATTAAAAAACATCGAATATTTTTCATTTTTAATAATCTTGAATAAGCGTTCTTCTATTGCACTTTTTTCGTTGTTGGTAATAATGCCTTCCAACAAATATTGCTGAAGAACTCGGCTGACATCTTTTTCCGAAATTATTTTTTCTAAAATTTCGTGTACAAAAATCCCAATCCTCACGGCTTCTTTCGTTTGCTGATAGTTTTTAGACGGAGTTGCAATTCGTATGTTATTGGTGTTTTCTTTGGTTTCGGATAGCGATTTTACTTCCAATGTTTTTCTTTCCGCCGTTTCTTTTATTTTTTGCTTTTTATAAGATTCTTCTTCTTCGGGATAAAGGTCGAACTCATCTTCCTGATGCGTATTTTTAGATTCTATAAAATCATAAATTTCCAAATAATTGTTGGATTTGCTGGGCTTTTGCAGATACAAAAAAAGTTGTTCCACAGGTCTTGTCGTGGCAACATATTGTATGCAAAATCGGTCGATTTTATTTTTATAAATATTTTGGTCATTAAAGTCCGCCATATCATTATTATAATTCGCAATCTCTTTTTTGAAACCTTTTATATTCACAGATTTCAGTTCTTGCGTAGCATCTGTTACGGCATACCATTCATCAAAATCGTTGTCTTTGTGGCTGTTTTTCATCGGTAAAAAAACCACAGGAAACTCCAAACCTTTTGCAGAGTGAATCGTCATTAGATTGATGGCATCTATATTTTCGCTGGCTTGTATGGAAATATTATGGGCTTCTTCCTCCCAATATTTCACGAAATCTTTCACAGTCATTCCTGCATTTTGCGTAAAATTGTACAGCATTTCCAAGAAATTGAGAAGAAAATCGGTTTCCTTATTTGGTAAAGAAAATTCCCGAACGAAAAATTCTATATAATTATAAAGATTTAATTGAGGTAAATGCTTGCGGTTCAGCTTCAAACCAAATCGTTTTTCTATATTTTCCACAAGTTCCGAATGTTGGTCGATTTGCAAAATAGCCAAAAGTTCTTCCGAAAAATCTTGCATTTTTATCCTTCCTAATTCATTCAGATTGTAAAGCATTTTTACCAAAAATTGTTTGTTTTTTGGTTGGCTTTCCCAGTTTAGAAAATCTATTACAGCCCTTAATGTAAGCGAACTATCAAGCGTTAATCCTTTTTCCGAAATGGTTTTTATATAACTTTCGTTTTCATGATAATTTACCGTAAGTTTCCCCAAAAGTTGGGCGTATTTTTGTATTTCTTTTCCCGTTCTGCAAAGGATGGTAATGTCCGAAAAATCGTAACCGTTATGGATGCATTCCTGTATATTTCGGTGCATTTGTTCTGCTACGGGTTCATAGAAATCATCACTTTTTCTGCTATATTCCGTCAGGTTTACTTTTACTCTTCCCAAGAATTTTTTTTGAGGAATTTGTCGGGCTTGTTCACCGAAAAGACTATGGTGTTCGGGCTTCAAATCTTGTGAAATATAGGAATAAAGTTCGTTATTGAAATCCACAATATGCTTAGCACTTCGCCAATTATTTCCCAGATTTTCCACAAAAACTTTCACGGGACTTTCCTCATTTTTATTAAGGATATTCAGCATCAGTTCGCTATCTCCTCCTCGGAAACGATAGATGCTCTGTTTTGGGTCTCCAACGATGGTAAACGAGCTGTGGTCGGAGGTTACGGTGTGTTCTTTCAGCGGGAGAATATTTTCCCATTGCATTTTCGAGGTGTCCTGAAACTCATCAAAAAAGAAGTGATTGTACCTTGTTCCTATTTTTTCATAAATGAAATTTGAAGGTTCGTTTTTCAAATTCTCATTAATCATCACATTGAATTTGGATAGCAAAACCAAATCATTTTCCTGCTCTATTCCTTGCAATTGCTCCTGTATTTCTTTATTGATTTTCAGGGGAAGAATCTCCGAGAGGATTTTGTTTTTCTTTTCCATTTCCACATATTCGGAAATAATGATGGCTCGGTTTTTCATCAGAAAATCCAATATTTCCAAGATGTCGGCTTGTCGGTTTTTGGCTTTTGCTGCGGCACCTTTGGATATTTTTTCAACTGCTGTTTCCTCGTTCTCTGGCAAAGGGAATTTGGCATTTTTGTTTTGCAGATATTGCAGAACGCTGGCAAACCATTTTCCTATGCTTCCACCGCTTGCAGTTGCAAAATCGGTAGGTTCCAGGTTTTTACTTTTTATAAGATTTTGGGCTTCGGTTGCCAGTTTTTTTATTTCAGATTTATGATTGGTAATGCTTTCTCTCAGGTTGTTTTTTGCTTTTTCGTAGGCTTGCCAATCGAAGTTTTTATTTTGGTTGAGTTCTTCGTGGTGTATATCATTCACAAAATGTTTGGCGGTTTTGTAGAGCGTATTGCTTAGGTTAATCCGCTCTTCGTTGTCCAAATTGTAATTAATATAATCCATAAACGCTGAGGAAATGGTTTCGTCTTCGCCAATATCATCCAACATTTTGTCCACCGCTTCTATTAGGAAAGGTTCGCTTTGTATTTCCAACCGAAACTGTTGCGGAAGTCCCAATTCATAAGCAAAACTTCTTACCAATCTGGCGTTGAATTTATCTATCGTCCCGATATTCAGCGTAGAATAATGGTGCAAAATATAATCTAAAACCTTTTGCGAACGCCTGTGCAAATCTTGTAATGTTACATTTTTGCCTTGTTGTTTCAGTACATTTTGTATGTTGATTAAGTCTTGGTTTTGCTCGTAATTATTTTTAGTAAAATCTTTTAGCCATTCTATAATCCGCTCTTTCATTTCGTTGGCGGCTTTGTTGGTAAAGGTAAGAGCAAGGATATTTTTTATTGCATCGTGGTTGTTTTCGTATTGCAAACAAATGATTAGGATGCGTTGTACCAAAGTGTAGGTTTTCCCCGAACCTGCGGAAGCGTTTATAGCGATATAAGGCGTATTTTGTTCTTTCATAATCTTTTGCAATTTATGAATTTTTTTGAACAATGATAAACGCCTTATTTGCAAATAAATTTAGATGTTAGCTTTGCTAAAAAGTAGTGTTCTAAATCAATATTTTAATAGATATTCTTTTTAAAACCGTAGATTAATCTCAGTTGTAAATCTTTTACCACTTCATCTACATTTGGTTTTTTAGGATTGATGAGTTTTGGGATGTTATTCAGCGTATCTATCATAAAAATAGTTGTTGCACCAGGAATATAGCAATCCAAATCCTTATCATTTGGGAACATTTCTTTTATCAATTCTTTAGAAAACTCAAAATATTCATAATTCGTAAGACCATATTTTCCTAAAATATTTTGGTCCAGAGAATTCCAATATTTGTTATAAACCTCGAAGGAATCTCGGTTCGCTATAATGGTTTCTACATGCAGTTTGATGTAGCAAAGGAAACGTTCTTCTATATCGGTCTTCATCCCTTTTATAGTTTCCATATTCTCAATCATCAGTTCGTGGATTTCGTTGCAGATAATTTGCAATAGCTCTTCTTTCCCCTTGAAGTGTGAATAAATAGAAGCTGCCTTAATATCCAATTGAAATGCTAAATCTCGCATAGAAGTTTCCACATAACCTTTTTGGGCAAACAGTTGTTTAGCGATTTCTATAATCTGTGATTGTTTTTCTGTGTATTTCATCATTTTTTTGCAAAGCTAAATATTTTTATTGTATTCTCTATATAAATGCTGAAAAAATGGCTTATTCATAATTAAAAAAAATAATAAAATCGGAATTATTGGCTTATTTTTATTTCTATTGAATTTGTTTTTCGGAAAAAATGACCGATTTGGTTGAGGTTTTTATTTTAGAATGGCTTTTGCTATAAGAATATCGAATGAATAAATGATTGATTTACTAATCTCCGTATTTTGATATTAGATTTTTCATATTACACTTTTTTTTTACATTCATTCAAAATACGGAGAATAGTAAAATTAAGAACAAATTTTAATTTTTTAAACACCATTATAATAGATATGAACTTACAACAATTTACAGTAAAATCACAAGAAGCCATACAAAAAGCACAACAAGTTGCGATGGAGTTTGGCAACCAAAGCATTGAACCACAACATCTTTTGGACGGTATTTTCCAATCGGATGAAACCATTTCCAAATTTTTATTAAAAAAGTCCGAAGCCGATGAAACTTTGGTTCGGGAAAGAAACAGAGAAAATATAGAATCTCTACCAAAAGTAGAAGGCGGAAATCTTTACCTTAGCCAAACTGCCAACAGAGTCCTTTTGGAAGCTCCGAATATTGCTAAAAAAATGGGCGACGAATATGTAACTATCGAGCATCTTTGGCTGGCTTTAATAGAAGTAAATTCCACCGTTTCCACTTTATTGAAGAATATGGGCGTAACCAAATCCCTTTTGGAAGGCGGAATAAAAGAACTGAGAAAAGGCTCGAAAGCCACATCTGCAAGCTCCGAAGAAACCTATCAAAGTTTGAATAAATATGCTAAAAACTTTAACGAACTTGCAGCAGAAGGAAAATTGGATCCCGTGATTGGTCGAGATGAGGAAATTCGTAGAGTTCTACAAATTTTATCCAGAAGAACCAAAAACAATCCTATCCTTATCGGTGAACCAGGTGTCGGGAAAACCGCTATTGCAGAAGGAATTGCCCACAGAATTATCAGCGGAGATGTTCCTGAAAATCTGATGGATAAAGTCCTTTATTCCTTAGATATGGGAGCTTTAATTGCGGGTGCAAAATACAAAGGCGAGTTTGAAGAACGCTTGAAATCCGTAGTTAACGAAGTGGTGAAATCCAACGGACAAATTATTTTGTTTATTGATGAAATCCACACTTTGGTTGGTGCAGGAGGCGGAGAAGGTGCAATGGATGCAGCGAATATCCTAAAACCTGCTTTGGCAAGAGGCGAACTGCGTGCAGTTGGTGCAACAACACTTAATGAATATCAAAAATATTTTGAGAAAGATAAAGCTCTGGAACGCCGTTTCCAAAAGGTAATGGTGGAAGAGCCAGATACCGAATCGGCGATTTCTATCCTTCGTGGAATTAAGGATAAATACGAAGCTCACCACAAAGTGAGAATAAAAGACGAAGCAATTATTGCTGCGGTAGAACAATCTCAGCGTTATATTTCCGACCGATTTTTACCCGATAAAGCCATTGATTTGATAGATGAAGCATCGGCAAAATTGAGAATGGAAATCAATTCTAAACCTGAGGAATTAGATGTTTTGGACAGAAAATTAATGCAAATGGAAATAGAATTGGCAGCGATTTCCAGAGAGGGAAATGATATAAAAATCACTCACTTGAAGGAAGATATTGCTAAAGTTTCCGAGCAGAGAAATGAGATTAATGCCAAATGGCTTCAGGAAAAACAAAAATCAGAGGATTTAACCAGTATTAAAAAAGAAATTGAAAGCCTGAAATTGGAAGCCGAAAGAGCCTCCCGAAGTGGAGATTACGCCAAAGTTGCAGAGATACAATATGGCAAACTTCGGGAAAAAGAAGAGCAACTGAAAGTTTTGGAACTGGAAATGCAAAATCATAAAAACGAGTTGATTAAAGAAGAGGTAACCTCTGAAAATATTTCGGAAGTGATTTCTAAATGGACGGGAATTCCTGTAACGAAATTGTTGCAAAGCGAGAGAGAAAAACTACTCCATTTGGAAGACGAATTGCATAAAAGAGTAGTAGGGCAAGAGGAAGCTATACAAGCGATTGCCGATGCTATCCGAAGAAACAGAGCAGGATTGAATGACGAGAAAAAACCAATAGGTTCGTTCCTTTTTCTTGGGACAACGGGAGTTGGGAAAACCGAGTTGGCAAAGGCGTTGGCAGAGTTTCTCTTCGATGATGAAAATAATATGACAAGGATTGATATGAGCGAATATCAGGAGCGTCATTCCGTGTCCAGATTGGTTGGTGCTCCTCCAGGATATGTGGGTTACGATGAGGGTGGACAACTGACTGAAGCTGTACGAAGAAGACCTTATTCTGTGGTGCTTTTGGATGAGGTAGAAAAGGCTCATTCCGATGTTTTCAATACTTTGCTTCAAGTTTTGGATGATGGACGATTGACGGATAATAAAGGTCGTGTGGTGAATTTCAAAAACTCGATTATTATTATGACTTCCAATCTCGGTTCTCATTTAATTCAAGAAAATTTTGAAAATCTGAATGAGGAAAATCAATCCGAAATCGTGGAAAAAACCAAAGATGAAGTTTTTGGTTTATTGAAACAAACGCTAAGACCCGAGTTTCTGAATAGGATAGATGAAGTGGTGCTTTTCCAACCGCTCAGCAGAAAAGAAATTGGGAAAATTGTGCAGTTTCAGTTGAGAGCGTTCAACAAAATGTTGGAGAAAAAAGGCATTATTCTAACCGCTACGGAAGATGCGATAGAATATATTTTAACCAAAGGTTACGATCCTGTTTTTGGGGCAAGACCTTTGAAGAGGGTTTTGCAAAGCGAAGTTCTCAACCGTTTATCCAAAGAACTTTTGGCAGGAACAATTAATGATAACGACCGAGTAACATTGGATTATTTTGAAGAAAGCGGATTAGTTTTCCGAAAATCAGAATAAGTTTGGAATGATATTGGTTGTTATTTAATCAAAAAGGAGAAATAATTTTTTTTCATATTTGTGTTTTTTTGAAACCGCATTCGATGTAAAAATCGGGTGCGGTTTCTTTATTATGACTGATGTCATTTTTTTAAAATTTATTTGAATAAACGTTTAACCAAATTGTTAATCAAGATGATATGAAATGAAACCTATAAATAATAATGAAAAGTGTTTTATAACTGTAATTAATTGTAAATCAATATTTTAAATGTAATTTATGCGAGTTGGAAAAACGGTAAACAAATTACAAATATTTTTTGATATGGCAAAATTTTTCCCTTGTTGTTTTGTTAACAAATTGTGAAATATATTTGCACCATAATTCAGAACA
>JAUNTR010000089.1 GCA_030538575.1 Cruoricaptor ignavus
AAAGGCGGAACAATGCGTCTTGGTGCGTGGAAATGCTCCCTAAAAAACAACTCGAAATTAGCGGAAATCTACGGAACGAAAAACATCTCGGAACGCCACAGACACAGATACGAGTTCAACAGCGATTACCAGACTGATTTCGAGGATAATGGTTTTATCCCAACAGGACTAAATCCCGACACCAAATTGGTAGAAACCTTGGAACTGAATGACCATCCTTTCTATATCGGCGTGCAATATCATCCTGAATACAAAAGTACAGTTGCGACACCTCATCCGCTCTTCATAGCATTTGTGAAAGCCTGTACGGAGAAAGGGAAATAGAGAAAATATTTCAATCCGAATATCCTTAACAATGTTGATTCTGAAGACTTTATATTTTCAGAAAAAAACAGTATTTTTGTGGACTTTAATTTTATCATTATTTTAAACCAAAAAAATATTCGGATTGAACCGAGTTTTAATTTTAATTAAAAACATACAATGCAACAAAACAAAGGGTTAGACAAAAACCAACTGATAAGCTTTATGGTATTTTCCCTTCTAATGATTGGGGCGATGTTCTATTTCCAGAACAAGCAATTGGAAGAGCAAAAACTAAAAGAAGCCGAAAATCCTAAGCAAGAGCAAGTCGCTAATACCAAACCTGCTGAGGTAGCAAACGTTAATACCAATATCAGCACCGCAGCGATACAAACCGTAAACCTGCAAAATGATGAACTGAAACTGGAATTTGCCAGCCTTGGCGGACAAATATCCAAAGTGGAACTGGCAAAATACAAGGCCTATGATGCTAAAACCGATGTTGCCGATTTACCACTTTACCTCATCGAAAAAAATAGTGCGTCTTACGGATTTTTATTTAAAGATAAAACGGGGAAAACCATCAATACCAAAGATTTGGTTTTCACCCCGGAAGTTAAGGGCAACAGCGTAGTAATGTCTGCCAACCTAAATGGTGCGATTGTACAATACATCTATACCCTAAAACCGAAATATACGGTAGATTTCCAAGTGAAAACACAAGGGCTTTCACAAATCGTTTCTGATGGAAAAGCCAACTTCAAATGGAATTATTTGGTAAGAAATGTAGAAAAAGGACGTTCGCAAGAGCAAACCCATTCAGAGTTTTCTTATGCCTTTAATAATTATAAATCCTATGATTACGACGGCAGAACTACAATGGAAGAACCCGATGAAACCCTGAATTGGATTGGGATAAAGCAACAATTCTTCGCTTCTGTTATCGAAGCCAAAAGTGGTTTCACGCAATCCAGCGGATACCAAGATATGATAGAGGAAGGCGAATATCTGAAAAAATTTGAGTACGACGGACAAGTGCAAATGAACGGTAATGAACTGAACCAAGATTTCACTTGGTATTTTATGCCTTTGGATTTGGATTTACTGAAATCTTACGACAAAAATTTCGATGAGATTTTGCCATTAGGTTGGTCATTTATCGGAACAATGAACCGAGTGTTCTTTATGCCGATGTATAAACTCATCGCATCTTGGGGCATTGCTGCGGGTTGGGTTATTTTCCTTATGACGATTATCGTGAAACTTATTTTATCGCCAATTATGTTCAAGCAACATAAACTGAGTGCGATGATGCGTGTGATTCGCCCAGAAATAGACGAGGTGAACGAAAAGTACAAAGATGCCGACCCAATGAAACGCCAACAAGAAATGATGAATGTTTACAGAAAAGCTGGCGTAAACCAAATGGCAGGCTGTCTTCCGGCATTGTTACAAATTCCAATTTTCTATGCATTATTCCGTTTCTTCCCGAACTTTATAGATTTGCGAGGGAAAAGTTTTTGGTTCGCCAAAGACCTTACGGCTTATGATGATGTTATAAAATTACCATTCTACGTTCCGTTTTTGCAAGACCATCTAAGTATTTTTGCATTGGCTTGTACGGCTGCTATTTTGGTATATACAATGCTAACAGCAGGTAATATGCAACAACCAACACAACCAGGAATGCCAAATATGAAGGTGATAATGTACATCTTCCCGATTACGTTTTTATTCTTCCTAAACACTTCTGCATCAGGACTTTCGTGGTATTATTTTGTTTCTAATGCGATTAATATCGTGATTATTTTGGTAATTAAATATTGGATATTGGACGAGAAAAAAATTCATGCACAAATCCAAGCGAACAAAGCACAACCGAAGAAGGAAGGCAAATTCCAAAAGAGAATGCGAGAAATGATGGAGCGTGCACAAGAGCAACAACGCCAACAACAAGACCAAATAAAAAAACAACAAAATAAAAAGAAATAAGGTAAATCTTATTCAACAAAAATATCAAAATGTTCGGAAAATAATTTCCGAACATTTTTTTGTGGAGGAGTGAATATTTTTCTATATTAGTAAAGCAAAGATTATTAACTTAATCCAAAGAAAAATACCGAAATCTGAAAACTTAATTATTATGAATAAACTTTATAGTTTTCCTATTCTGCTCATTACTTTAGCTTTAAGTGAATGTGGAGAAGTAGATTATATAAACAATGCTAGAATATTTGCAACAGGCAAAACCAATGCGGCTTCGGTTTCGGTACAATTAATCGATAGTGATATTTTGATTTCCGAAACAACAACGAACGCCGATGGTACTTTCTCTTTGGGAGGTCCTACAACAGATGGACAGCCCAGTATTTGGTTCAATAAAAAGATCAGCAATTTTGTTGCTAAAACATCAGGATGCACCATTAATAGAGATTCCACAGCCATAATTTTACCTGAAAGAATCCGATATATAGAATTTATCCAAATCGACTTCGAATGAAAAAATATGCCTTTATTCTGATTTTGTTATTAGCTTTCCAAACCAAAGCCCAAAATAACAAACGTGTCACAGTAGAACTGAAAGCGAACCATTTTTCGGCATTGGGAAATAATTTTGCTTCCGATGCCTTGCGTCCTTTTTTCGGAATAGGATTTGGAATTAGTAAAAAAATTGTTAAAAATTTTGGACTGGGTTTAGAATACACTCGTGGTTATAGCGATGTAAAGGATTCTTCGATTTTTGGAGATTTAAAAAGTCCGAGATTATCCGTATTTGAAGCATACCTATTTTACAACCACCCCATAAATGAAAAATTGGAGGTTGATGCCAATATCGGAACTAATGATATGCGTATAAGAAGCCAATCTAACTACCGAAGTAAAGGCTACAGAGAAGGTGGTGCAGGTTTTTCTTTTGGCGGAAAAGTGTTTTATAATATCGCTACAAAACCGCAACTGGATATTGTTGGCGGAGGTAAAATGTATTTCTACAAATCTAATGTGGAAATGAATAATGCCGAAAAGGAAAAATATTATTCCAAAGTTCCATTTCTCAATCTAAATCTTGGTATTAGATTGCATTTATGAAAATGGGTGTTTTTTGATGAAGAGGGAAAATAACATTTGGAATATTACCATGAATTAATCAAAAACTAAGTTATCCCCTCTCATCATTATTTCTTTTATAATAGATTGTCTATCATTTTCATACATCATTGACATTGAATTTGAATTCGGATATTTTTTTAACATTTTTTTCTTAAATAATCCAATATCATCATTAATTAGGTAGTCTAAAAATTCTTTTATAGCTCTATCTTCATATACAGGATTTAAGTTAGGGGAATATGAATCTAAAAGTTTTTTATATTCATGTGTTGGTTGTTGCTTTGTAGACAATTCTTGGCAAAGTAAACCAAATAGAGATAATTGGAAATAAATATCGTCCTTTACAATCGTTCTATCAACTGTTTTTCAGAAAAGGATTTACATCATTTAATTTATCAGCCAAATAAAGTTGTTTCATTTTGTATAAATACAAAATTTCATTTTTTTTATCATTTTTTTAAAGCACAATCTATAGTAATTTGCAGACTATCGTTTATTTGTTTTTTTAGTAACTGATACTCTTTTTCAGTGAAGTTAGTATATGATATTCCCGAAGTTTTTTCAGAACCAAACCAAAGAGTCCATCTTTTCAAATATAAATCTTGAAACTTTTCATGACAATTTATTTCTTTCTTTTTACAACTAAAAAGAATAAAAAATATACTTAATACTATTAATTTTTTATACATAATTATCTTACTTTGATTACATGTTTAGTTGATATTGCTCCTGTTCCTTCTGCTGGGATTTTATATGTAAGACCCACATTTACTCTTATTGTAGAATTTAAAGGTACGGTATTTTTTTAATTGATGAGGAAAAATTTGGGAAACATTATCGAAGTTTTGGTTATCTACATTATTTGATAATAAACACATATCTTTTTCTTTAAAGTATCAATTATCAAAACATTAAAATTTCTGTTATCTTCTTTGTTTATAATGCATTTATAATAACCATCTTTGGTTTCCATAAATTCTTTAGGAATTTCATTTGGTGGTAAATTATATTTAATAGGAAGTTTGTTTAGTCCATTAATATTTTTTTGACTTAAATTCTGAAACTCAAACACTTGAATTTTCACACCATCTCCATTAGGAAACGATTCTTCTTTTTCTTGTAATTTTCGCAATTTCAAATTATGAAAATCCACATTGAAATTTCTTTTTATTACTGATTTATCGCTAAAAAAATTACTATATACCACAAATATTACAATCCCTATTAAAGATAATACAATAATCATTTTTTTATTTCTCATTTTCGTAAATAATTTTGATTAAATTTAACTCAAAGGCTTTTCCACTTGAATATATTCGATGGATTATTCAACAGATAACCGTATTTGTTGTAGTTTTAGATGTTGTATGGGGCAACTTCTACGCTTTATTACTTTTGCTAATGTACAATATTTTTTTAATTGATGAGGAGGGTTGTGGATATTTTTATAAAGCTAGCAGTTTGAGTTTCCATTTGGAACCATAGCTAAAAGTAAACTTTTCAATAACTTCAATATAAAAAAACAATGAAAAAAGACATAAATATTTAATAATTGAACCTCTTGCACATTTAGCACAAATTAACTTTTAATTTATTTAAACTTCTTTTAAACACGAAGAAATTAAGGTGCCAAATCATTGTAAAAGAAGTTGTTTTTGATACTATTCTACTTGCAATACCTTGAATGGTTTTTACAAAGTTGATATTTATTAGGAATCATCCGCTCTTTACTGATATACCCTCTATTTCCGATTAACAAACAATTTTGAAAATTTTATTTAATATCAAGTGTTACAAGTTCCAAATCGGATATTTTTGGAACTCTGGTTTGCTTGCTTGTCATAATATGTTTGCAGATTTTTGTCAATTATTTTAAAATAATTTCGTTTTTTTTGTAAATTTGGAAAAATAAAAATGGTTTTTGCTTAGTTGAGGAGAAAAATTATATAGAAACTATGGATAAAAAATTTAAGTCCTTAAAAATTGAATTGATTCAAAAAGGACTGTCTGAAAAAAACTTCGAATACGTTTATCAAGCTGTGAAATCAGGTACTAAAAGAAATTTGATTTACAAAAATTTGACTTCTGACATTAGAAAAGTTGAGCCAAATTTTGCAAATGAAATTCTAAATAAATTTTTCGCCTTAAACGGTGGTGAATTTAAATATGAAAATAGAACAGGATATTTGTACTCCGTTGCATATATCATAATTGCAATTGCATCTCTACTCTTTACAATTGCAATGTTAAATGGAGCAGAGGGAAGAACTCGCAATTTGATATTAGCAATCATAGGATTTTTATTTTTTTCATACAAAGCAATAACGACAATCCTAAAATCTATGCGTGGAAAATATCGTGAAGATTAAAATAACTTCTGCTAACATAGCATGTACAAAATGTGAGATTGAAAATTTTCTCCACTTTCAGCCGCAAAAAAGCATTTCGGTTTTTTATTTTTTATAAATCTGAGAATGTGTGCAATATTTTTTCCTAAGATTACACCTTATTTTAAATTAAAAAATATAACTTTGTAATAGTATCAAATGATAGTATCATATAATGAAACCACCATACGAAATAACAACAGAAATTTTGAAGTTCATCGCTTCAATCTCAGAGAAAATTGGAGAAATAAATGCTAAATATTTAATCAAAACGAATCCAACTTTAAGAAAGCAAAATCAAATTAAAACCATTCATTCTTCATTGAATATTGAAGGAAATACGCTTACAGAAGAGCAAATAACCGCAATTTTAGAAAACAAACGTATTATTGGTCCTGAAAAAGATATTATCGAAGTTTTAAACGCTTTGGAAGTTTACAAAAACATCAACAAACTAAAACCTTTCAATGAAAAAGATTTTTTAAACGCTCACAAATTACTTTTGCAAAAATTAATCGTAAATCCTGGAAAATACAGAACTCAAAGCGTTGGAATTGTAAAAGGTTCTAAAGTTGAGCATATTGCTCCTTCACACGAAAATGTTCCGTTTTTAATGAAAAATTTGTTCGAATATTTGAAAGATAAATCTGAATTAACTTTAATCAAAAGTTGTGTCTTTCATTATGAAATGGAATTTATTCATCCATTTTTAGACGGAAATGGACGAATGGGAAGATTGTGGCAAACATTAATTTTAATCCAAGAATATCCCATTTTTGAGTTTTTACCATTTGAAACATTAATATCGAAGAACCAAGTTGAATATTACAAGGCTTTATCACAATCTGATAAAGAAGGGAAATCTACAAAGTTCATTGAATATATGCTTAAAATAATCGATAATTCTTTATCTGAGCTACTTGAAAATTCAACCAAAAAATTAACGGAAGAAGACAGAATCTCTATTTTTCTTGAGCAAAATAAAAGTGAATTTTCAAGAAAAGATTATATGAGTTATTTTAAAGATATTTCTTCTTCAACGGCAAGTCGAGATTTGAAAAATGCAGTTGAAAATAATTTAATTTCAAAAAATGGAGATAAAAAAACAACTACATACAAAAAACAATAATTGATTTCACAAAAAACGGATTGAAAGTTTTGTGATTTTTTAGGCAAAAAAACATTTCGTTTTTTTTTGTAAATTTGAAAAAATGAAACCGAAGATTCATCGAAACAAATAAAAATATAAACGGAATGAGATAAAATGGTTTTTGCTTAGTCGAGGAAAAATTGGGCTTTTGTCTGATTTAACTGAACTTCGCAAATACTTTTTCCGTTGCCTGTAATTTTACCAAAAAAAACGTCGAATATTGAAAATTCTTAAACTTCTAACTTTTTTGATTTTAATACTTTCTTGTGAAAAGAAAAACTCAAATAATATGCAGAATTATAATTTTTTGCTGAATAAAAAAATTGCTCTTATAATTGAGAATACTGAAAAGCAAAATGATGTAAAAATATTCTACGGAAACACGGTGAATAAAGGATACTCATATGTTTTCACAAATGAAAACAAAACCATAAATCTAACTTTGGATTCGGAAAGATTAAATAGATTTCAAAAAGTAACTCTCGAACTAAAAAAAGACATTCCTTCTTTAAGTGATTGTGAATATTTTTTATGGCTAAAAATGGAAGATTTACCAAATGAAAATTTAAAAGAAAACTTGAATAAAACAGGAATTAATTGGAATCAGTAAAAAACCGCAAATAAAATTGTATTTGCAAAAGCAAGGTTAGAATCCTAATTAAAAAAGCAGAAATATTTAGTCGCCGTTGTTTTTCAATTAGACTTTTTTCATTAATTTACTTTCATAAGAAAACAATCGCTAAAAAACTCCAACCTTAACTTTTCGCCCGAAGTTTTTCTTTGATATGTTGTATGCTTTTTTTTGCAGAATCTTCCAAAACCAAAGTCGCACTCATTGCAATTCTTTCGGGCATTAATT
>JAUNTR010000090.1:0-3536 GCA_030538575.1 Cruoricaptor ignavus
ACGAACATTATTCCAATGCTGAAATTGTAGATATTTTTAAAGGATTTTTGAGTTCCGAAATTCAACCGAAATCACTAAGACTTAATTCATCAAAAATCAACCTCGACCATCCGATAGTTCTTGCTGCGAAAAAAGAGAAATGCCAACTTTATGGTTCGCCAACTATTTCCGACCAAGCATTAATTCCTTTTAATTCTGTAAAAATCGGTATCGGAGAATCCAAACGTTCGCACACGGCAGACGAGTTTATTTTTGTAGAAGAATTGGAAAACGGTATCGAAAAATATATTGCTATTCTTAATCATTTATTATGTGTTTAATAGAAATTATCTTAAAATTCAATAAAATTTGTATTTTTGATTAGTGGATAAAAATTTAATTATTTCGTAAAATTATCAAGGAAAAACCAATTTAATCATAATTAAAGGATTGAATAAAAAAAGAGAAAAATGAAAAATAATAAACTTTGGGCAAAAGATTCTGCCAACCAAACTTACTTAGAAATTATAGAAAAATTTACCGTTGGTAAAGATAAAGAATTTGATGTTTTGCTTGCGGAATACGATATTATTGGGACAAAAGCCCAAGCGAAAATGTTGAATAAAATTGGTTTTATTTCTGATGCCGAAAATGTGGAAATCCAAAAAGAATTGGACGAAATGTTGGTTTTGGCACAAAAACAAGAATTGGAAATAAAAGATGGCGTAGAAGATATTCATAGCCAAATAGAATTTAATTTGATAGAAAAATTAGGCGAGGCAGGAAAAAAAATCCATACAGGACGTTCCCGAAACGACCAAGTTCTTTTAGCGATAAAACTTTATCTTCGTGCTGAAATTCAGAGTGTTGCGAAACTTAGCAAAGATTTATTCCAAACGCTTATTAATTTAGCTAATGAGCATCAGGGGAAATTAATGCCAGGTTATACGCATTTCCAAATCGGTATGCCATCGTCTTTCGGGCTTTGGTTCAGTGCCTTTGCAGAGTCGCTTTCAGAGGATTTGGAATTGCTTTCCACGGCGTTTTCTGTGGTTTCCAAAAATCCTTTGGGTTCGGGAGCGGGTTACGGTTCGGCTTTTCCTTTGGACAGAGATTTTACGACGCAAGAATTGGGTTTACAAAAAATGAACATCAATGCCGTTTATGCCCAAATGACGAGAGGGAAATCCGAGAAAATTGTAGGTTTTGCTTTGTCGTCTATTGCGGCAACTATTGGGAAATTAGCGAATGATATTTGTCTTTTCAGCAATCAAAATTTTGGATTTTTTGCCTTTCCATCGGAGCTTACAACAGGAAGCAGCATTATGCCTCACAAGAAAAATCCTGATGTTTTTGAACTCATTCGTGCTAAATCTTCCAGAATACAATCTGTGCCAAACGAGTTGATTTTACTCACTCATAATCTGATGGCGGGCTACAATCGAGATTATCAATTAACCAAAGAAATCCTTTTTCCTGCGATAAAAGATATGAAAGACGCTTTGGCAATTTTTAGTTTTATGCTAAAACATATAGAAATTTCAGAAAATATTTTGCAAGACAAAAAATATGATTATCTTTTCAGTGTCGAAAAAATAAACGAATTGGTTTTGGGAGGAAGCAGTTTCCGAGATGCGTATAGAGAAGTGGGTAACAGCATAGAAAACGGAACTTACGATTATAGAAAAACCGAACTAAACCATTCACACAAAGGAAGTATTGGGAATTTATGTTTAAATGAAATTTCCGAAAATTTTAATGAAATTTATAACAAAATTACAAATGAAAGCACTGGATGTAACGGATTTTAAAATATTAAATATCTTGCAAGACGATTCTACTATTTCTGTGAAAGACATTGCAGAGCAAGTAGGATTGTCGTTTTCGCCAACTTATGAACGAATTAAAAACCTGAAAAACAATGGGATTATCCAAAAATACGTTGCTATTTTAGATGCGGAAAAATCGGGATTTGAAATTATGGCGTATTGCAACATTACACTAAAAGAGCAATCGCACGAAAAATTGTTGGAATTTGAAACCAAAATAAAAGAGCAAGCCAATGTTTTAGAAGTCGTAAGCCTCTCAGGAACTTATGATTACATGATAAAAGTAGTCGCTAAAAACATAAAACAATACAACAAATTTATGACGGAAATTATAGCAAATATCCCAAATATAGGACAATATCACAGCAATATCGTACTTTCTGTAATTAAGGATGAAACCAAACTCACGTTTGAAATTTAGCCGAGTAAATCTTTAATTAAAAAAATATTAAACCCATTTTTTCTGTACAAAAATCCTTAAATTTGTTGCTATGTTAGACGACCAACGAACAGAAAAATTTCGGCAAATTGTGGAAAATAAATTCCAGATTTACAACTCGTTATTTATGAGTTTGCCGTATGATAAAATGACTAATATCGGGATGTTGCTCCCTTTTTTATATGAGGAAAGCAAAGATGGTTACCAACAAGGCAAAAGCCCGATAGAGATTGTAGAAGAGTTTTTTACAAAGCATTCGGATTTGGAAAATGAGGAGCAAAAGTTGGAACTTCTTTTCAAAATCATACAATATATAGAAAGGCAAGTGGTATTGTTCGATAGTATTGAAGATGCTGCATTTTCCGAACTGCATTCCGAAAGCGATGCAGGAACTTTACTGCAAATCTATGAAAGAGCATTGCAGGAAAATAAACTTTCGGAGATTAGTAATAAATTAGATGATTTTGCTGTGCGTGTGGTTTTTACAGCACATCCTACGCAGTTTTATCCCAACGCAGTTCAGCGTATTTTACACGATTTGCGAAAAGCGATAAATACCGATTCTGTTACGGAAATAGATATGCTTTTGCAACAGCTCGGGAAAACACCTTTTGTAAACCAAGAGCGTCCCACACCTTTGGATGAAGCGATGAGCATTATTTATTATCTTCGTTACGTTTATTACGAAACCATTGGCGAATTGTATCAGAAACTAAAAAATGCTTTCGGAAATAAAAATTTCACGCCAAATCCCAATACCATACAATTAGGATTTTGGCCCGGAGGAGATAGAGATGGTAATCCTTTTGTAACCGCAGAAATCACACAAAAAGTAGCAGATGAACTCAACATTACTATCCTGAAATGCTATTATGAACATTTGAAAAAACTAAGACGAAGATTAAGTTTCCGAGGAGTTTCTGAGGTTTTAGAGGAATTGAGCCAAAAACTCTACAACAGTATTTTCCGAAATGAAAACGAAATTTCTGAAACTGAACTTCTGCAATCTTTGGATAAAGCAGAGCAAATTTTAATTGAAAAACACAACGGATTGTTCAAAAATTTGTTGGATGAATTTAAAGATTCCGTTAAAATCTTCGGGACACATTTTGCTTCTTTGGACATTCGCCAAGATAGTAGAATTCATCAACAAGTGATAGAAAATATTATCGAAAAAAACTATAAAGGCAACATTTCAGAATTATCACAGAACGACCGATGGAAATTTTTAGCAGAAAACGATTTTAATTTTAACCTTAATGATTTTGAAGGAATTACAAAAGAAACGC
>JAUNTR010000090.1:3636-7797 GCA_030538575.1 Cruoricaptor ignavus
GAAAACGATTTTAATTTTAACCTTAATGATTTTGAAGGAATTACAAAAGAAACGCTGGAAAATATCATTAATGTAAAAAATATCCAAAAGAAAAACGGAGAGCGAGGGTTGCACAGATACATTATTTCTAATTCCGATGATGTAAAAGAAGTGATGAATGTTTATGCACTCTTCAAATTTTGTGGTTATAAAGATGAAGATATTCATATAGATATTGTGCCTTTATTTGAAACGATGGAAGGTTTGGATAATGCACAAAGCGTAATGCAACAACTCTACGAATTACCGATTTACGCCAAACATTTGCAACACCGAAACAAACAACAAACCATAATGCTTGGTTTTTCCGATGGAACGAAAGATGGCGGTTATCTAAAAGCCAATTGGGAAATCTACGAAGCCAAAGAAAAACTGACCAGCATTTCCGAAGAATACGGCATAAAAGTTATTTTCTTTGATGGCAGAGGTGGACCGCCTGCAAGAGGTGGAGGCAAAACACACGATTTCTACGCATCGCAAGGCGAAACCATTGCTAACCACAAAATAGAAATTACCATACAAGGGCAAACCATCACTTCTGTTTTTGGTAATAAAGATCAAGCGAAATACAATTTCGAGCAACTGCTTACCGCAGGATTGGAAAATGATGTTTTCCGAAATGCCAAGAAAAAACTAAATGAACAAGAACGAAAACTGATAGAAGAACTTGCGGAAATTAGTTTCCAAAAATATGCGGCTTTGAAAAATCATCCGAATTTTGTGCCTTATTTGCAAGAAATGAGTACATTAGAATATTACGGAAAAACCAATATCGGAAGCCGACCATCCAAAAGAAGCGGAGATTCCGAATTGAAATTTGAGGATTTGCGAGCCATTCCTTTCGTGGGTTCTTGGGCTCAGCTCAAACAAAATGTACCAGGATTTTTCGGTTTCGGTTTTGCATTAAATGAAATGAAAAAACAAGGGCGATTTGCAGAAATATTAGAACTTTATAAAGGTTCGGATTTCTTTAAAACCTTAGTTTTAAATTCGATGATGAGTATGAATAAATCTTATTTCCCACTCACTTCTTATATGCAAAAACATCCTGTATTTGGCGAATTTTGGAACATTCTGCACAACGAATATTTGCTTTCCAAAGAAACAATGTTGGAGCTTACAGGCTTTACAATGCTACAAGAAGAAGAACCACTATCCCGAAAATCGGTAAAAATAAGAGAAAAAATTGTGTTACCACTTCTGAGCATTCAACAATATGCCTTGATGAAAATTCAGCTAAATGAAGGAAATACAGAGGCTTACAAAAAATTGGTTACACGCTCGCTCTTTGGAAACATCAATGCAAGTAGAAATTCTGCTTAAAATTTTTATAACTGCATAATTCTGCTTAAATTTGAAGGATAATAAATTTATTTATGAAAAAAATTCAAATGGTAGACTTGCAAAGTCAATACTATAAGATAAAACAAGAAGTAGATAATGCGGTTTTGAACGTGATGGATTCCGCAGCGTTCATCAATGGTTCGGAAGTAAAATTCTTCCAAAAAGAGTTGGAAGATTATTTGGATGTAAAACACGTTATCCCTTGCGGAAACGGAACCGATGCTCTGCAAATCGCCCTAATGGCTTTGGATTTGAAGGAAGGAGATGAAGTAATTACCGCAGATTTTACATTTGCTGCAACGGTAGAAGTTATTCATTTATTAAAACTAAAAGCTGTTTTGGTAGATGTAGATTACGATACTTTTACGTTGGATACCGAAAAACTGAAAGCTGCAATTACCGATAAAACCAAAGCGATAATTCCAGTGCATTTGTTCGGACAATGTGCTAATATGGACGAAATTCTCAGCATTGCGAAAACGCATAATTTGTATGTGGTGGAAGACAATGCACAAGCCATCGGTGCAGATTATACGTTTGCTGATGGCTCAACAAAGAAATCGGGAACAATGGGAACGATTGGGACAACGTCTTTCTTCCCATCTAAAAACCTTGGTTGCTACGGAGATGGCGGAGCGATATTTACCAATGATGATGCTTTGGCACACAAACTAAGAGGCATCGTAAACCACGGAATGTACGAAAGATATTATCATGATGAGATTGGTGTAAATTCCCGATTAGATAGCATACAAGCCGCAGTTCTTAGAAAAAAACTTCCTAATTTGGATGCTTATAATGATGCGAGAAGAAAAGCCGCAGATTATTACGACGAGGCTTTTGCCAACCATCCAAATATTTTACTCCCAAAAAGAGCCGAAAATTCTACGCACGTTTTTCATCAATATACATTGAGGATATTAAACGGTAAAAGAAATGAACTTCGGGATTTTTTAGCGGAAAAAGAAATCCCTGCAATGATTTATTATCCTGTTGCACTAAGAAAACAGAAAGCCTATTATCAAGAAAGCAACGATGCCGATTTTGTAAATACCGATTTGCTTTTAGACCAAGTTATTTCTCTGCCAATGCATACAGAATTGGATGATGAGCAACTGAAATACATTACAGATTCCGTTTTGGAATTTATGAAAGGTTAAGACTTTTAAAAAAAAATTATCAATTAAATTCTTTGGCTTCGCTTGATATTAATATTAAATCTCCAGCGAAGTCAGAGTTTTTTTTACTTAATTTTTCGTAAAATCAAAATTATGAAAAACCATAATAGAAGCCGTGTGAGCCATCGTTAAGGAACTATTACTCGGTGATTTTTTCAGCATATTCAGATAACCGATTTGTACGGCAAAATCTGGGTTGAAACGATAGCCAACACCAATAGTAAAACGGTTTTGGTTCAGTCGGAAATCGTTTTTTATTTCCTTTCCTGCATCGTACAAAATTTCATTAAAAGAATAAAGATAAAGTTGCGTACCTTTTTCTTTATTTTCATTTAATTTATATCTTGCTTGTAAAAAATAACGAAACCGCCAATTGAATCCATAATGGTCTGTTAGTTCGCCATTTTCTATCTTTTGTCGAAAACGGGCATCATATCTCAAACGGTGCATAAAACCGAACTTCCCCGAACTGTGCGATAGGGTAGTTTGCCCCCAAGGACGATGCTCGTTTCGTGTAGGATTGTCCGAATTTTTTGCGGGATAAAGCCACAAATGTGCATAGCCCAAAGTGGTTGTTCCTTTCAGTTTTTCATTAAGATTAAAATGATAAGTTCCGCCTGTTCTCAGGACTAAAAAACTATTTGGGACAAGGTGAGCATCATTCCAAATGGAAAATTTATTTGAAACTTTACTTTGTGTAATATACCCAATCCACGCTTGGCTTTCGTGGGTCATTTCATTTTGTGCAAAAAATAGAATGCAAGAACAAAATAACAATGACGCAGACAATAGAGATTTCATAATTTTTATGTTTTCCATTAGTTATCTGTACAAAGTTAGAACTAATGCTTTTGTTATCAAAAAAATAAAACCGTACTTTTGTCATAAATTCACTATTTTTATTTGAAATAATATACTATTATGAAGTTTTCATTTCTTGGCATTCCTCTCGCATTCATTATTTTAGCTTGCAATCAATCTGAAAATAAAATACAAAAAACAATAGAAAAAGTAGATACATTGCAACAGAAAAATGGCGAAATATTAACCTATGAAAAACCTGCAAAACCTTTGATTTCAATGAAAAGAGACCAAACCATTTACACGGAAGATGCGGAAAACAGAATCCGAAAAATAGCAGAATATTACGTTGCAAATAGTCGGCAAAATTTGGTAAATTTTCATAAAGAAAAACCAGAATCGCAATTGGGATTTTCTTTTGAGGAAAATGATTGGGAAGGTGTAGATTATACGCAAATCGGGATTTTCAACAAATCGAGGAACAATCTTTCTACTTTGCAATGGCTGTTCTACGAGCCAAAATCTGAAACCTTATACGAATTTGATTTGAATACCAAAACCTTGCAAGAGTTTAAATAAAACCTTACTTTTGAATTAAAATTATAAAAAATATGAATTTAGTTATTAGACTATTAATTACCGCAGGTTCTGCATATTTATTGCAAAATATACTTTCGGGCGTACATTTTTCCGATTTTGCTACGGCATTGGTTTTTGCCATTGTTTTGGGATTGCTTAATATTTTTGTAACACCAATTTTCAAAATATTAGGATTGCCAATTACTATTTTCACACTTGG
>JAUNTR010000091.1:0-1494 GCA_030538575.1 Cruoricaptor ignavus
TAATTATTTTTTCTTACATTTGAATTTATTAAAGAACTAAAACAATGAATAAAACTTGGACAACAGAAGAAATTTTAGATATTTATCATTTGCCTTTTTTAGAATTGGTTTTCAAAGCGGCGGAAATTCATCGCCAAAACCACGACCCCAATAAAGTGCAAATTTCTTCCCTTATTTCCGTGAAAACAGGCGGTTGCCCCGAAGATTGTGGTTACTGTCCACAAGCCGCCCGCTATCATACCGAAGTAAAAATACACGATTTGCTACCTGTAAACCAAGTAAAAGCCCAAGCCCTAAGAGCCAAAAGCAACGGGATTTCCCGAGTGTGTTTAGGTGCTGCTTGGCGAAATGTAAAAGATGGTCCAGAGTTCGACCAAGTATTGGATATGGTTCGGGAGGTTACAAAACTGGATATGGAAGTTTGTTGCACACTAGGAATGCTGACCGAAAACCAAGCCAAAAGATTGGAAGAAGCGGGACTCTACGCCTATAATCACAACATAGATAGTTCCGAAGAATATTATAAAGAAGTGATTTCTACACGAGCATTTGAAGACCGTTTGGAAACGATAGATAACGTACGAAAAACTTCTATAACACTTTGCTCCGGCGGAATTATCGGGATGGGCGAAAGTATAGAAGACCGATGCGGAATGCTGAAAGTTTTGGCGAATATGATACCTCAACCTGAATCGGTTCCCATCAATGCTTTGGTTGCTGTGGAAGGAACGCCAATGGAAGAGGAAACACCTGTAAATATTTTTGAATTTGTGCGAATGGTGGCTACTGCAAGAATTGTTTTGCCCAAAACGCAAGTGCGACTTTCGGCAGGTAGAACGGGGCTTTCGCAGGAAGGGCAAGCCTTGTGTTTCTTGGCAGGAGCCAACTCAATCTTTGCAGGCGATAAATTGCTGACCACACCAAATCCTGATGTGAATGAGGATAAAAAACTCTTCGACCTACTGGGAATAAATCCGCAAACACCTTTCGAAAAACATCCGAAAAGAGATGTTGTAGAAAAAGAAGACAGCCAAATTTGCCCATTGGGAGAAAATCCAAAATGGACAAGACCCGAACATAAAATAGAACGCAACGAAGCGGCGAAAGAAAAAGCGAAAAGCCATAAGCAATAGGCTTATGGCAGTTAGCGATTGGCAATTAGCCAAATGCTATAAGCCATTAGCCAAAAGCTTATAAACTGGTAAATGCGGCAAACTCTTTTGGCAAAACCATTTCCTTCAAATTGGCATTGATGTTTTTGGTCTCTATTTCAGGTTTTTCGTATTGGCTTTCATCGAAGAATTTTAGGGACCATTTACCCTCATTGTATTCTAACCAAGAGAGATTTTCTATCCAATCGCCTGAGTTTAAGTAATGTACTGAGCCTTTATCTCTACTCACTTTTTTGTCGCAAGGTTGGTGTATATGTCCGCAAATTACATAATCGTATTGATTATCTATGGCTAATTCCACCGCTTTTTCCTCGAAATCGCC
>JAUNTR010000091.1:1594-5330 GCA_030538575.1 Cruoricaptor ignavus
TCATCGTGATTTCCTGTGATATAGATAATCTGCGTGCCTTTTTTCATCAATTTGAAAAACTCGCTGAGAACCGCCATATGCGACTGTGGAAAGTATTTTTTGGAAAATGCCCAACCATCTATAATATCTCCATTTAGAATAAGCAATTTGGGATTGATGCTTTTCAGAAATGCTAAAAGTTCTTTGGCATGACAACCATAAGTCCCGAGGTGAATGTCGGAGAGAATTGCGATTTCTACAGAGCGTTTGTTTTTTGGCATTGCAACTTTTCGCAAAGTTATAACTGATATGTAACGTGTATCTTAATTAAATTTTAAGAAATCTTTATTTTTTGGTTAAATGGTTATAAGGTTACAAAGTTACAAGGTTAAGAGGTTAAATAACTATGTAACTATTTAACCATATAACTATTTTTAACCTCTTAACCTTTTAATTATAAAAAAATCCGGAGTAAAAAATGACTCCGGATTCCAATCAAATCGATATGCAAAGGTTGAATATCCTAAAATTAATCCACATCTTTATTCAGAAATCTATTTTCACGGAAATGCAGTTTGCCATCGCTATCCGATAGAAAAGAATTGATGTTTTGGTCGGAAGCATTGCTCTCATCAATCACAATGTTTTTTCTCCTAAATGCAGGTACGGTTTCAAAATCGCTAACCTCATCCAAGTTTTGATAACGAGAATTGAAATCCTTCAATTTATTCCTTCTTTCAGTTGCTTTTTCGTTTACCTGCGGTGTTTTGGTAATAAAAGTGAACTCCTCTTGCGTTGTTGGTTCTGCAATAGTTTGCTCCGATACGATAGGCTCTTTTACAGGTTCTTCAATCGGCTTTTCTACAAAAACAGGTTCTGATTGTATAGCGGGTTCTTCTTTTATTTCATCTTTTATAATGAAATTAAATTCTATCGGTTTTTCCTCATCAAACAAAGATTTCGGTGTTTCTTGTTTTGGTTTTTCTATATCGAAGGAAAAGGATTCCGATTCTATTTCGCCATCAAAATCTTCATAGGAAAACAAATCGGGTTCGGATATTTTTTGTTCTTCCTCTTCTCCGCCAAAATATTGTTCTTTGGTTACAACCTCTTCCTCCACTACTTTTTGCTCTACTGTTGCAATGCTGAATTGTGTTGTTGTATCGGCATCGTCATCTAACCTAAATATGTTTTTCTCAGCAAAAGTATTTTCCTCTAATTCTATTTTTTCAGCTCTGGTTTTAAAAGGCGATTCTTTTGGGAAACCTTGTGCAGGTTGCTCATCCAGAGTATATTTTATTTTTTCTGTAATGCCTGCGTGCTTGCTGTTTTCTTTGGCAAAACCTGTGGCAATTACCAAAACTTTTATCGCATCTCCCAATTCCTCGTCTGTTCCTACACCGAAGATAATGTTAGCCGTATTTCCTGCCTCGTTTTGGATATAATCGTTGATAAGACCAATCTCGTCCATTGTAGCCTCTGTATTTTCATCGCTTCCAGATTGTATTAAAAGCAGTACATCTTTTGCTCCTGTGATTTTATTATCGTTCAACAATGGGGAATCCAACGCTTTTCTCACGGCTTCTTCGGCACGTTTTTCTCCTGTTGCAATGCCTGTGGACATTAGTGCAGTTCCCGAATTTTGAAGAACTGATTTAGCATCTCGGAAGTCGATATTTATCGTGAAAGGTGCAGTAATAACTTCTGCCATACCTTTTGCTGCATTGGTAAGCACTTCATCTGCTTTGGAGAAACCTTGCTTGAAACCTAAGTTCCCGAACTGTTGTCTTAATTTATCATTATTGATGACGATAAGGGAATCTACATTGTTTCTAAGTTTTTCCAGTCCGCTTTCGGCTTGGTCTAATCTTCTTCTTCCCTCGAAGCTGAAAGGCACGGTAACAATCCCAACGGTAAGGATTCCCATTTCTTTGGCAATTTTAGCAATTACGGGAGCAGCTCCTGTTCCTGTTCCTCCGCCCATTCCTGCGGTAATGAAAACCATTTTGGTATTGTGTCCCAGCACGGCTTTTATATCGTCTATACTTTCTATAGCGGCTTTTTCTCCAACTTCTGGGTCTGCACCCGCACCTAAACCTTCGGTAATGGAAACGCCCAACTGAACTTTATTAGATACAGGATTGTTTTCCAAAGTTTGTGCATCGGTATTACAAATGATAAAATCTACACCATGTATTCCTCTTTCGTACATATGCATTAGGGCATTGTTTCCGCCTCCGCCAACGCCGATTACTTTTATAATGGAGGAGTTACCTTTTTGCATATCAAAAGTAAATCCTTGTGTATTATTATTTTCCATAATTTTATTTTTATAATTTTTTATTCTTCAACTGTATCAAAAAACTCTCGCACTCGCTTCATAATTCTTTCTCCGATGGTTTCTTTGCTTTTTGGTTCTTTTTTCACTCTTTCGGCAGGCGTTTGCAAATCTTGTGTTTCTTCTATTTCTTGGGAAATTTCGGAAATTGGAGTTTCTACTACTTCTATCTCTTCTTCGGGTTGTTTTTTATCTCTTATTTTCAAACTCTCCATCAGCAATCCTATTGATGTAGCATATTCCGGGCCTTTTAGGATTTGGTTTTTATCATTGGCTACATACTCGTTTGCGTAACCCAATCGGCTATCGAAACCTATGGTAAAATTCGCTAATTGGCGGATGTGTTTTAGGTTGGAACCTCCACCTGTAAGGACAATTCCTGCGATAAGTTTTTTCTTTTGTTCAAATGCTCCATAAGCCTTTAATTCATTATTTACCATATCCAAAATTTCTTCTATTCTGGCATTAATGATTTGGGCTAAAGTTTTTAGGGCAATCTCTCTATCTTGTCTGCCGTGCAATCCTGGGATGGTAACAAATGTGCTGTCTTTTTCCATTTCTGGAACAGCAGAACCGAATTTTATTTTTAGTTGTTCAGCATATTTTTCGATGATGGAGCAGCCTTCCTTTATATCATCAGTTATAATTCCTCCACCAAAAGGAATGACACAAGTGTGGCGAATGATATTATCTTTGAAGATAGCGATGTCCGTTGTTCCACCACCGATGTCCACAATGGCAACTCCTGCTTCTTTTTCCTCTTTGGTTAATACAGCTTCGGATGACGCCAAAGGTTCCAAAGTTAGGGCTTCCATTTCCAAACCTGCTTCTCGCACGCATCTCACGATGTTTCTTATACTGCTCATTTGCCCGACCACAACGTGGAAATTGGCTTCTAATCTTTTGCCATGCATCCCGATAGGTTCTTGTATTTCGCCCTCGCTATCTACTTTGTATTCTTGTGGCAAAACGTGTATAATTTCCTCACCAGGAAGCATTACCAGTTTTTTCACTTGGTCTTTTAGGATTTCTATATCCTCTTCCGTAATGTACGCTTCGGGATTTTCCCTCATTATATAATCGGAATGTTGCAGAGAACGAATGTGTTTTCCTGCAATCCCCACAGTAACTTTGGTTATCGGCACTCCGGCACTGTTTTGGGCTTCTTTTACTGCCGTTTTTATAGACTCTATGGTCTGGGCAATATTGTTTACGATACCTTTGTGTACGCCAAGACTTTTGGCTTTTCCGGCGCCCATCACTTCTATTTTGCCGTGTTGGTTACGCCGACCGACAATGGCGACAATCTTGGTTGTCCCGATGTCTAATCCTACTGAATACTCTTGATTTTGCATTATATGTCGATTTGATTTTTTTATTTAAAATTTAATTAATTGCCTTTTCCAATTCTTTTTTTCT
>JAUNTR010000091.1:5430-7712 GCA_030538575.1 Cruoricaptor ignavus
CCTTTTCCAATTCTTTTTTTCTTACAGCAATAAGGCTGTCGTTTCCTTTGTAATTTGGGTTTAGTGTAGCCACAATTTGGTTGTTAAACTTTAAAGAAACGTTGCTAAACCTTTTAGATGATCGGTAAATAAGATATTTTTCCGCAAAGGTTTTAAAGCCTTTTACTTTGAAATCTATCCTATCTAAATCACCGATTTCTACTTTGAAATTTCCCTCGCTGGTTAGTAGATAATAGTTGTCTTTTTCTTTTGTAATTCCTATAAAATATTTTCGGGAGAAATTGTCTTCGTTTATTTTTTTTACCAATTCTACCAGTTTTGTATATTCGTTTCGTTTTACGTTTCCTGTTACAAGCATCGCAGGATGGCTGTAATTTTTGGAAATTGGGAATTCGTTTCCTTTGATATCGACATAGAAAGTTTCCCCACCTTTGCTAAGGCGAAAAGCCGGGATTTTCTGTTGCATATCTATATTTAAATGACCATTTAGATTGAGGTAAACATTAGCACTATCTACGGAAGGAAATTTATTGATTTCCTTCTCCAAATCTGGAATATCCAATCCACCGATTTTCCCGCTCGGATTGGCTTTTAGTACAAATTCTACCACATTTTTTTCATCAATAAAATAGACTTTATCCTCGTTTTCAGGATAGACCATATTTACGGAGATACGCTCCAATGCGGTATTGTTGAACCTCTTCAAAGAGAAACTCAACAGAAAACCGAAAAGGATAACTGTAACCAGTATTTTTAATATTCTCCACTTGTTTTTCATAACAACTTTTTTACAAAGATTGAAAGATTAATCATCCAAAATCTTATCTTTTTTATTCTCATTTTTTATCCGACAGCCATTCTACCAGTGGGTCGTACAGGGTATCTATATTTCCCGCTCCTACGGTAAGTAGAATGTCGAATTTTTTGTTTTTAATTTTATTAAAAGCCTCATCCAAAGAGGATGTTTCTTTTTTATCGTGGTTTATTTTTTCCAGCAACCAACCAGAGGTAATTCCCTGAAAGTTTTCTTGCAATTCTCTCGCTGGATAAATATCCAAAAGCAAGAGTTCATCGCTGTTTTCCAAGCTCTTAGCAAAACCGTTTGCAAAATCCTTAGTCCTACTAAATAAATGCGGTTGGAAAACAACTAATAGTTTTTTCTCGGGATAAAACGTTCGGATTGAGCCAATTACGGCATCCAATTCGGTTGGATGATGGGCATAATCGTCAATATAAATTTTACCGTTCGAGAAAATGTGTTTAGTATATCTTCTTTTAATACCTTTGAAGGTTGAAATTCCTTTTTTAATCACCTCAAAATCAACACCTAAAATATTGAGCAAAGCGATAGCTGCCGTAGCATTTTCCACATTGTGAATGCCCGGAATTTCCCAAGAAAAATCCTTGATTGTAATGTCTTTTGTATGAAAATCGAAATAAATCTTGTCCTCTATCATCCTCAAATTATCCGAATAGAAGTCTGCCTTTTCGTTTACGGCATAGCTTTGGGAAGGTCGTCCAATATTTATGCCTTTTTTTACAAAAAGTTGATTGTTTTTGGGGATTAAATTGGCAAACTCGCTAAAACCTTGTTCTATGGTTTCCACATCTCCATAGATGTCGAGATGGTCGGCATCATTGGAGGTTATAATCGCCCAATCGGGAGAAAGATTGAGGAAACTTCTATCGTATTCATCGGCTTCCAAAACGGAATAATCTGTCCCATTGAACATAAAATTGGATTTGAAATTCTCTGAAATTCCACCCAAAAAACAAGAAAACGGCAAATCTGCTTCCTTGCAAAGGTGAGCGACCAAAGTAGATGTCGTTGTCTTACCATGCGTGCCTGCGACTGCAATACAATTGGTGTTTTCGGTAATTAAGCCGAGAACTTTTGCCCGCTTTAGAACCGTAAAATTATTTTGATTAAAGTAATCTAAAATCGCCAAAGTTTTGATTGCAGGTGTGTAAATCACCAACGTATTTTCCTTATCGAGTTCGGAAATTTTGCTGCTTATTTCATCTTCAAAAACAATATCAATTCCTTCGTTTTCCAATGCCGATGTTAGTTTGGTTTGGGTTTTATCGTAACCCAAAACATTTTTTCCCGAAGCATAGAAATATCTCGCCAATGCCGACATCCCAATGCCACCAATGCCAACAAAGTAGAAATTTTGATATGTGCTGATGTTTTTCATAATGCGATTATACAATCTATTTTTTAACTATTTTTAAAATTCCATCTACTATTTCTTCCGTTGCTTTTGGTTTTGCGAAGAATT
>JAUNTR010000092.1:0-5926 GCA_030538575.1 Cruoricaptor ignavus
TTATGTTCTTCAGAGGATAAAGATATAAGTTTATTAAATTCTTCTGTCTCATCAATACTATTACCCATATTTTCAGGCATATCTATCGTGAGAATAGGGCGAGCCTCCATAGGTTTATGGTCTTTAGCTCCTTTAGTCCATGCTGCATTTTTCAATGCAATTAATTTTGGCTTTAAAACGGATCTTCTCGGATCTTCGGGGTGTGCCGTTTGCAAAAAAAGTTCAATCTCTTGAATATCCGTACTCTGTAATATATTTGTTTTCTTCTTTTTTTGTGCTGAAACAAGACTTACAAACATAATCAAAATAATTATCATTGTTTTTTTCATAAATTATTTAGTTTTTAATTTTATTTAGTCATATATATCAAAAAAATCTTTTCGAAATATATGACTTTATAGTTTGTGATTGCAAAAATACAAAAATTGTACATCTTCTCCCATAATAATGCTGTTGATATTACTATTTGTTCAAAAAAGCAAAAAGCATTACCTTTGCACCCACAAAAATAAAAAACGGAACGAAAATTGATAACAACTCGAAAAACACCATAAAAACAGGTATTTTTTATTAATTCACAAATAAAATATTACAAATTTTAAAGCAAATTTATTTGAACAAAAAATAATAATTTTTAAAAAAATTTATGAGAAAAACATTTTCTATTTTGGGACTTTGTGCAATATCAAGTATTGGATATGCACAATTATATATGCCTGCAAATTGTGAAACAGAACCTTACCAAATTGCCAATAATAATGTGGCTCTTTTCCATGCAGGAGCATCTAAAGGCTCGGATGGTATTTGGTATGCTTGGGGTGAAAACCACGGTGGCGCTACTGGTGTAAAAGAAGTTAACAGCGATAATTATCCAAATATCCCCGCAGGAGCTACTGCAAAATATGTATCGGGAGGTTCAAAAGCTTTTGGAACTACGTTCTTAAATGAGCTTGTAGCCTTACTAAGCAATAATACCATTGTTTCTTTATCAGACTACACTTTCTCAACTACTAATCAAATGGTATTACAAGATAAAGTAACAATTAACCTACCAACAGGCGTTCTTACTCAAAATGTTACATCCTTCTATGCTGGTGTAAATGTTATTGCTATTGTAGATGGTGGTTCTGAAAAAAGTGGCAAAGCGTATGTACACGATAGAGCCAGTAACTATAACAGTAGATTTTCTTATGGAGATGGAGGCAGAAGAGAAAACAATTGGGGAGGGGCTGTAAGAACTTCCAGCACTAATATTATAGAAGATTTTGTTTCCGTAAGAGGAGCCAGTAAAGGTGATGCACAAACAGCTTTTATAGGTTTTACCAAGTCAGGAAAAGTCTATGCTTGGGGAAGAAGAATACCCAGAGGAAATGGAGCATATACCGATACCAACCTCGCTATAGACATTACGCCATCTACAGAGGATTCAACAGCAAAACCTGTTTTGGTGGGTGCTAATTATAATTTTAGTGGTGAAACAAACGAGAAGGTAAATGCAACCTTTTATGTATTATTTAATAATGGAGAGTTTTATTCCATCGGAAATGGGGAGAGAAGGCAATTAGGTAATTTTTCAATATTTAATACTAACACTTGGCAACGTGTAAGAACCTCTAATAATATAAATAGTTATGCTGATGTAACTTATTTCTCAACAGGGGAACATGATGCACAATCCAATAATTACGCCCCTGTTATTATGATGCTAAGAGATAAATCTCTTTGGGCATTCGGGACTAATGAGGGTGGAATTCTGGGTATAGGTGAAACAAATGGAGACCATAATCCCACAATAACTAAACTCAACCGTGGATCTGGTATAAATGACCCTGATACTTCCATTGATTTGAATGGAACAACAGCAGAACGCACAGCCCTTTCCGTAGAAATGGGAGGACACATCAATTTCATTATTCGTAATATTCTTGGGAAAGCTCAAATGTCCATTTCGGGACACGGCAGTAATGGTTCTTTATTAGGAGATGGAAGCCAAGACGGTAGTTTCCCCAATAGATACAGTACATCTACTGATATGCCTTTTACACCTTGTGTTCCCACTCCTTTCGTTTGTTATCAATACCCTTATACAGGAAATGATGTTACAGGTAACCACGGCATTACGCTTTTGCAAAGGGCTGGTACAAATAATGGCAATTGGCCTATGGCGAGAAAATCTGCACATACGGTATTGGAATCTAACACCAAAGGTTTTGTAATTACAAGAGTTACAACCGCAGAACTGGCGAATATTACCAAACCACAGCTTGGGATGATGGTATATGATAAAGACGATAAGTGCCTAAAAATATACAATGGTACCGCTTGGAAATGTTTTAGCACACCAAGTTGCTACCAAATACCTGGAACAGATTGGTAATTGTTAAAATAAATACACACTTATAAATTTTAATATAATCATTATGAAACATAAAATATTATCCGCTTTATTTTTAGGATTATTCAGTAGTACAGTTTTTTCCCAAGTCATCATAGGGGATGCTGCTGGGACGGCTACCGATAAAACAAGCGTACTTTTAGAATTTGCAAACACCAACAACAAAGGTATTGCACTACCTGCCGTAAGAACCTTGCCCACAAACCCTACACCAGGAACTCTGCTATTAGACGCCAGCACACCAACTGATGCCAGAGTAAAATACTACAACGGCGAATGGATAGACCTAACGGGAGAGAATATAAGATACTACATCGATATACAGCCAAAAGCTGATATAACCTCATTTTTAGCCGACCAACCAACGGGAATTACTGAAAAAGGCGGTGTAATTATCGGTAGCCACACATCTGATGCAGACGGTGTATTGGTATTGGAATCCAAAGACAAGGCAATGGTCTTACCAATAGTTGTTGACTACTCTTTTATTCAAAATCCAACACCTGGAATGATGGCTCTCCAAACATATGAAACGGTAAAGGAGATATATCATGACTTGCCAGAGTATAGACTAATAATTTTCAACGGCAAAACTTGGACTTTCTGGGAAGCTGATAATTAATAAAACTGAAACATCGCATTATAAAAAAACAACTCCGCTTTATTATAGAAATAAAGCGGAGTTGTTTTTTCAGCAATGGCTTATTCCCTCTTTATAACTTTCATTTCTGATTTTTTTTAAAATTAATCAAGATAAATTTGTCCTATTTAAAAATATTGTTTAAATTTGCTTCATCAAAATAAAAAAAACAATGGCAACAACATTAGAAAAAACTATCGGAGAGATTGTGGCTGAAGACTTCAGAGCCGCAGCTGTATTCAAAAAATATAATATCGATTTCTGCTGTAAAGGTAACAGAAGCATTGAAGATGCCTGCGAATCTAAAAAAATAAATCCGCAAGATATTTACAACGCATTGGACAATTTGCAAGACACCAATGCTGAAAATATAGATTATAACGCTTGGCCACTGGATTTATTGGCAGACTATGTGGAAAAAGTACACCACAGATATGTGGAAGAAAAAACGCCTATCCTACTACAATTTTTAAATAAAGTAAGCCGAGTGCACGGAGATAGACATCCTGAATTATTGGAAATTTATGAACTTTTTGAAGCGTCTTCTCACGACTTAGCCGCTCATTTGAAAAAAGAAGAATTGGTACTTTTCCCTTTCATTAGAAAAATGATAAATGCGGAAAGAGAAAATTTGCCTTTGGAAAATGCCCATTTCGGAACGGTAGAAAATCCTGTGGAAATGATGAAACACGAGCATAGTGTGGAAGGTGAGCGTTTTGCCAAAATTGCAGAACTAACGAATAATTACCAATTCCCAGAAGATGCGTGCAGCACTTACCAAGTAACTTTCAAAATGTTGGAAGATTTCGAAAACGATTTGCACAAACATATTCATATAGAAAACAATATCTTGTTCCCAAAAGCAATAGAATTGGAAAAAAAATTACGAAACGTCCAGATATAATTAATTACTTATTTGAATTTTAAACCATCAAGGATATCGGTCGTTGCTACGCAAAAACTATCGGAATGAAATATTGATAACATCAATTCCATCAGAATAAATTCTGATGCTAAGACATCGGTCGTTGCTACGCAAAAACTATCGGAATGAAATGTTGATAATATCAATTCCATCAGAATAAATTCTGATGCTAAGACATCGGTCGTTGCTACGCAACTTCCTATATTTCAGGTAAAAAAACTCCTTCAAGAAAAATCTTGAAGGAGTTTTGTATTTTCATTAATGAAAAAGATTATCTTGCCAAAACTTTTTTCACGGCTTCTTTTACCGCTTCGGAATCTATTTTGTATTTTTTCATCAATTCAGCAGGAGTTGCCGATTCCCCGAAGGAATCATTAACCGCTACAAATTCCTGTGGTGTTGGTCTTTTTCTCGCTAATAATCCTGCGACAGATTCGCCCAAACCACCAAGATAATTATGCTCTTCGGCAGTTACTATTTTGCCAGTTTTTTCTATGGACTTCAAGATAATTTCTTCATCCAAAGGTTTTATCGTATGGATATTAATCACCTCGCAAGAGATGCCTTCTTTCTCCAATTCATCAGCCGCAACCAAAGATTCCCAAACCAAATGCCCTGTGGCAACAATAGTTACATCTTTGCCTTCTTGCAACAAAATACCTTTCCCGATTTCAAAAGGCATATCTTCGGGAATGAAAACAGGAACTGTCGGACGACCAAATCTAAGGTAAACAGGACCGTCGTAATCTGCAATAGCAATAGTTGCCGCTTTGGTTTGGTTATAATCGCAAGGGTTGATGACTACCATTCCTGGCAACATTTTCATCATTCCTATATCTTCTAAAACCTGATGTGTTGCACCATCTTCGCCCAAAGTAAGACCTGCATGCGAGGCACAAATCTTCACATTTTTATTGGAATAAGCTACCGATTGGCGAATTTGGTCGTACACTCTGGAAGTGGAAAAATTAGCAAAAGTTCCTGTAAAAGGAATTTTCCCGTTGATGGAAAGTCCTGCTGCCAAACCAATCATATTGGCTTCTGCAATACCTACTTGGAAAAATCTTTCGGGTGCTTTTTCTATAAATTTCTCCATTTTCAAAGAACCGATAAGGTCTGCACAAAGTGCCACAACATTGGGATTTTTATCCGCAAGTTCTGCCAAACCTGCACCAAAACCGCTTCTTGTATCTTTTTTTTCTGTATATGTATATTTCATTTTTGTTGTATTTTAATCTATAACTCAAATATGATTAATAATCTGCCGGTTCGTCCAAAGCCAATTGTTCAAAGGCTTTTGCCAATTGCTCGTCGTTTGGTGCTTTGCCGTGCCAAGCGTGGGTTCCCATCATAAAATCTACACCTGCACCCATTTCTGTATGCAGAATAATAGCGATTGGTTTGCCTTGTCCTGTTTTGGTTTTAGCATATTCCAAAATATTGATAACGGCTTCCAAATCGTTTCCATTTTTTTCTTCCAAAACTTCCCAACCAAAAGCGGTAAGTTTGGCATTTAGCTTTCCTAAACTCAATACATCATCTACATCACCATCTATTTGGCGGTTGTTGTAATCTATGGTAGAAATTAGGTTATCTACTTTATTATGAGCAGCGTACATTAGTGCTTCCCAAATTTGTCCTTCTTGCAATTCGCCATCCCCGTGTAAGGAGTAAACCAAATTTTTATCGCCATCTAATTTTTTAGCCAAAGCTGCACCAACAGCCACAGAAAGCCCTTGCCCCAAAGAACCGGAAGCTATCCTCACGCCTGGCAAACCCTCGTGTGTAGTTGGGTGTCCTTGCAATCTGGTATTCAGTTTGCGGAATGTTGCCAACTCTTCCACAGGGAAGAAACCAAACCTCGCCAAAGTGGAATAATACACTGGGGAAATATGCCCATTGGAAAGGAAAAATAAATCTTCGTTTTTGCCTTCCATAGAGAACGGCAATTTGTAATCCATCACTT
>JAUNTR010000092.1:6026-7687 GCA_030538575.1 Cruoricaptor ignavus
CTTTTTTTCTAATCAACCAAAGTCCGATAAAAGTAATTAATCCATTGATAATCAATAACTCCAAACCTATTTTAAACTCACCGAAAATATTTTCTTGATACTTATCTATGAAAAAAGAAATAATGGGCGAAGCAATACAAACGTAAGGAACAAGTGCATCTTTCACTTTAAATTTCGTGAAAATTCCAAATGCAAACAACCCGAGAAGCGGCCCATAAGTGAAACCTGCCAATTTCAGAATTAGCCCAATCATAGAATTATCATTAATGATTTTGAAAATTATGACCATTACTAAAAACGAAAGAGCAACCAATAAATGGATTCTCTTGCGAAATTGCTCTTTTTTCTTGGCATCCCAATCTTTTTCCTTCAATCCCAAAACATCTATACAAAGCGAAGATGTAAGTGCCGTCATCGCACCATCAGCACTCGGAAACAATGCTGAAATAAGGGCAATAATAAAAATAATGGAAATAAATGGTGGCATATAATTCAGTGCGATATCAGGGAATAATTGGTCGCCCGAGCTGGCAACTTGCTCCTGCATTCCGTATAAATGCAACAATCCGCCCAAATACAAAAACAGCGAAATAACACCCACCAAAATAATCCCGAGAGTTACCATATTTTTTTGGCTGTCTTTCAGTTTGGTTACAGAGAGGGATTTTTGCATCATTTCTTGGTCAATTCCCGTCATTGTAATCGTGATAAAAGCTCCTGCCAAAATCTGTTTAAAGAAAAAAGATTTGCTATTCACTTCTGTATTGAAGACTTCCGTATAACCTTTATCCGACATTGCAGAAAGGCTCTCGAAGAAATTGAGTCCCAAATGGTTCATCATATAAATAGAGCAAATGACCAATCCTGCGAGCATTGCGGTGGTTTGCAAAGTATCGGTCCAAACAATGGTTTTCACTCCGCCTTCATAAGTGTAGAGAATAATCATCAGCAAAATAACCAAAGTCGTAGCAATAAACGGAATTCCCAAACTATCCAAAATGGTAACTTGCAAAATATTAACCACCAAATAAAGCCTTGCTGTAGCACCTACCAATCGGGAAACTATAAAAATCCACGCTCCAGATTTATACGACAATTGCCCCATCCTATGTTGCAAATATCCGTAAATAGAAGTCAGTTGCAAACGATAATACAATGGCAAAAGAACATATGCAATTACCACATAACCAATAAGATAACCTACGGTAATTTGCAAATAATGAAATTTATCTGCACCCACAGCTCCCGGAACGGAAACGAAAGTTACGCCAGAAAGCGATGTCCCAATCATCCCAAAAGCCACCAACATCCAGTTGGATTTTCGGTTTCCGATAAAGAAACTATCGTTGTTACTGCCCTTTCCCGTGCGATATGCGACCCAAAGCAACAATGCGAAATAAATAATGATAATACCCAATAACAATACAGGATTCATAGTTTTTTGATTTTGAAAATTTAGCAAATATAGAGTTATGCGAAAACAAATGCCAAAAAAAACGTAAAATTTTCAATAATTTTTATAACACGTATTGGATTTTAAGTTTTAAATTTTGAATTGTCACTCTGAGCGAAGTCGAAGAGGGATTTTGGATTTTAAGTTTTAGATTTTGAGTTTTGAATTGTCACTCTGAGCGAAGTCGAAGAGGGATTTTAAGTTTTGA
>JAUNTR010000093.1 GCA_030538575.1 Cruoricaptor ignavus
TAAAATAGCTGCTGCTATTTTCTCTGCAATACAAACTATAAAATCTATAGATAGTTTGATTGTTGGTGATATTTCTATCTTCCAGTTTGCAAAAAGTATGGTGTTCACTAAAATATCTGCCCTTGTTACAGCAGGTGTAGGAGAATTATTTAGAGTTGGTGGAAAGGTAGCCGAAGCATTAGGTAAAACGGCATTTTTGGTACAAGCCGCGGCACAAGGCGTATCGCAAGGCGTTTTAAGCCTAATGCAAGGTGGGAAGTTTTTGCAATCATTTGCTACAAGTGCGACAGTTCATGGCTTACTTGGAGGAGTGCAAGAACTTGCAAAAATAGACAACAACACGACAAACTCTACATCTTCAAGAGGTGGTAGTGGCTCTCAGAATTCTGGGTATAGTGATAGTGCTGGTAATTCAGGAGATGATACAAATCTTGTAACACATGACATAGAAGAAGTCTTTATAACAAGTAAATCTTCCTGGAGACGACAACTGATAAACCACATTGAAAAGAATACGGCAAAATACTGGGAAAGTATCAACCTCTACCAAAACCGGCTACGGCTCGCAGGTGCAATTGCCAATTCTAAAGCAGCACAACAAGTAGGAGCGTTTGAGAGGGCTTTGTTTTACGATGGTCCCCAAGTTTTTCTTGGTGGTACAGGGTTAAGTATTTACAAAGCTGGGAGGTTTACTGCTAAGTTGGGAGGGAACTTCACAAAAACATTAGCACAACAAGCAGATGATTTAGTGAAATTGAATGGAGGCAAAAATTCTATCACATTAAGTACATCCACGAAGCAGATAAGATTTGATTTAGCGGGTAGAACTCATGGCAATGTTCCAACACCCCATATGCAGATTTACAATAAAAATTTTGTTAATGGAGTACAGAAGAGCATAACTCGTGCTTCTAAAGAGGCTATACCAATGACACAAAAAGAAATTAGAATGATTAGAAAACATTTAGAAAAATTTGGGAACTAATATGAAATCAGCAATATCAATAGAGTTTATAAAAAACTTAGCACAGTATGATTATAATAATAATTACTACGACTTTCATAATGATTACAGTTGTGAAAAGATTTTTTACTCTGATAGTATATTATTAATCTTTTTTAAAAACTTAATTGATGGTTTTTTATTGTCCTTAAAATTTACAGAGGTTGAAATAACTACAATAGATTTTTTTAATGTAAATGAAATAGAGGGGTTGACACTTGATAATTTATACAGAGGAAGAACTCAACTTAATGGGGATTTAATTGAAGTTTCAGAAGATGGCAAAGGGTATTTTTATTTGGAATTTTATGAAGGTCAAAAATTGGAGTTTTGGGCTAAAGATATAAGTGTTGATCAAGTGTAACTTGGGGAGCCGCTAAGACGAGTACACAATTTTTAAAATTTAGTGGAGATGAAGCGGTTCTACATTTCGGGAGGCACGGCAAGGGTATTATGAATGCTCTTGACAAGAGTTCTTATAATTTGAAAAATTATATTGAAGACGCAAACTGGATAATTAAAAATGGGACTTACGTTCCTAAGCTAAATGGGTACGTTCGGCTTATTGGAGGTCAAGGAAGCGCTAAGTTTGGATTCGTTGGATTAAACAGAACCACTGGAAGTATTACAACTTTCCACATAAAAACAGCTCAAGAACTTGCAAAAAAAGCATCTAATATGTTTGGTTATTAAATTAATAATTAATGGTAAATATTTATAAAATAGACTGGTTATCTAAAAATGCAAAGGAGGCAGAGGTCTATCTTTCCGATGGAAATTTCCATTTGGTCTGTTTTTCGCATCCTTTTAATTATATTATGGGAGATACTGCACCTTTGCCATTATATGCCTTGAATGCTAAAAATATACATAGCTTAGCAGATGATAATGATGTGTTTTCCATTGAACAAGTCTCTTCAAGTTTTGAATATAAAATATCTGGTCGTGTGGTAAATAAAGATTGTAACCAAATAAAAGTTGGAGAATTTATCATTGAACTTGATATAGCATTTCCCAACGATGTTCAAACAGATAGCTTCGTTTCATTTTTATGTGATAGAATAGATTTGTATTAGTTTATACCGAATGTTTGAAATACAAAGTAATAATAATTTAAAAGACTTTTACCGATAAGAAAATATTATCCTATGAAATCAAATATTGAATTAATACAGTTGCTTCAAACCGTTTTGGTATCAGAACACCGAATTAAAGAGAAGCTTATAAAAGAGTTTCAAGACGAAGTATGGAATGATGAAAGCATACAAGATGAAAACTTAAATGAAATCTTATCAGAGCTTGCTTATGATTTGGATTTTTATGAGCCTAATGAAGGATGGCAAAAAGAAACCCCCAGTTATTATGGCGATGACAGGTTAGAAATAATAATAAAAACTATAATACAAAAATTACAAGAGCAAAGCCCAACAGATAGGAGCGTTTGAGAGTACTTTGTTTTAAGATAGTTCCCAAGCTTTTCTTGGTGGTACAAGGTTGAGATTTATAAAGCTGAGAGGTTTGCCGCTAAGACGGGAAGTCATCTTGTTTATCAGGGAGTAGATGCAGCAGGTAAGGTTAGATATGTTGGTATTACAGGCAGGGATGCGGCTGTCAGGTTCGGGGAACACTTAAATTCAATTGGAACAGGAAAAGAATTTTTGCGATACCGTGTTATTGATGGTGCAACAGGCTTATCAAAGACGGGTGCCAGAGTTTGGGAACAAACTTTAATAAATCAGTACGGCTTGCAGAAAAATGGCGGTATGTTGCTAAATAAAATAAATTCAATCGCACCAAAATACTGGTGGCAATACGGTATCAAATAATGGCAAGAACAAACACAAAAATAGGCGATATCTTTTCTGTTAAGATAGGCGACAGCAACAAGAAGTATTTTCAATATGTTGTTAGCGACCTTACCCAACTGAACAGCGATGTAATCAGGGCTTTCAAGAAAGTTCATTCAATCAACGCTAATCCCGATTTATCGGAAATCGTAAACGATGAAGTTGAATTTTACGCCCATTGCGTTACAAAGCTAGGCTTGAAAATGAACCTTTGGGAAAAGGTTGGTAATACAACAGAAATTGGCAATACAACAGAGATACTTTTTAGAGATACAAATGATTATGGCGTTTGGATTGATGACAAGCCTATTAGAGTATCAGAAAAGTGGTATGTATGGAAAGTTAATGAACCTTTTAAAGATGTGGGAAGATTAGAAGGCGAGAATCGAAAGGCAGAGATTGGAATTGTAGTTAATCCTTACGATATAGTAGAACGCATCAAAACAGGAAAATATAGTTTTTTTTATCCTGATTTTGAATAGAAGCAAAATCTCCGAAAAAAAAATGGGAGACTGTTTATATCAATAAAATCTTGCTTATCTTGATAAAATAATTAATGCTAGTTAGTAAACATTTATTTTGGAAACATTGGTACAATTAGTTATATTCGCTTCGGATAAAACTCCAGGATAGCCCAGCAGATAGGGGCTTTTGAAAGTGCTTTGTTCTACGATGGTCCCCAAGCTTTCCTTGGTGGTACAGGAATGAGTATTTATAAAGCTGGGAGGTTTGCAGGTAAAGCTGGAAATCAATCTTTTTTTGAAGGAACTAAATATACAAACAAAGTATTGGGACAAATGAAAAAAGGAGATTTTCACGGATTCCCTGAAAGCGTAAAAGCATTTGAAGCAAGTGGAATTAGGTCCATAATTAAAGGAGGAGATGGAGTTACAAGACAAATGCTTAAAATACCAGGAGGGTATGGAAGCAAAAAAGGATTCTTTGAATTTATTAAAGAAGCGGATGGTATGATAAATCATAGGCTATTTCGCCCAAATCCATAATAATAAATCCATAATATGAATGATATAGTTTGGTCGGATAAAGTTGATGAACTTTTAAGTAAAGGGATATCCCTTGAATCTATGGGAATCAAAAATTGGGCGTTGTCTCAACAAGAAGCTTTACAGGTATTAAACCGATTTGTAGATCTTCAAATACCAATATTAGGAGGAGATGTCTGTGAATTTATTGATGGGGTCATTCAATATAATTATGATAGTTGGTATTGTGATAGATTGCCTAGTGAATCACATGTAGAGTTCGTAAGCAGGAGTATTAGAAAGACAAAAGAGTATATTGAACACTACGATATTAAAGTTCCAAATAAAATTTTTTTTACATTTGTACCTGAGATATAGAACAGACCCAAACTACAAAAACTAATATTTTGATTTATTTAGCAAGGGCGTTTGATTTTTTTCTCATCATAAATTTGTAAATTGACTCAAGATTATTCATAATTGCATTCAATTGACAATCAATACAATATACTGTTTTTCAGTAATTTGAGTAACTTATTTTTATAATACACTACGGATTTTATTTATAAATATATAATCCTATAAACTAAAAAACAGTTTTTACTAAATATATTGTGGTATTTCATATAATCCTTAGATCATATTTTAGTTTCCTTGATTAACCTTACCTATATTTTATGATATTTATCATTTGGGGAATCCAAAAAAATATTTAGCTTCACAAAAAACTGAAAACTATTTCTATGAGAAAGCTCTACCTACTCTATTTTCGCTTGGAAAACATAGCTTCAATCTTTTGGCAAAAAGTGTCTTGGCAAAAAAATTCCCATCCGAGTCCCAACATTTTCTTTCTCAAGTTTCCATTACTTTAGATTACCAATACCTCATTTCGGGCAGTTTGATACGAAATTCAGGTGATAGTTCTAAAAAGTACTAGGTAGATTTTCATTTGATAAAAAATCGATAAACGGTAATATTTTGAAAGAGTACAAATATCATTACAAACAATAATTATTAATTATGAAAAAAATAACATTATTTTTTTTAGCACTTTCTACGGCTTTATATTCCCAAGAAGCTACATCTTTAAGAATAACAGATACAAGACGGAATAACGATTTGCCAAGCGCTTTCAGTCAAGTTTTTAAGGTTGATTTTAAAACAAGACAAACTGTAGGCGTTCCTGGAGCAGGTACACATTCAGGGTTAATTACCATTGCACCGTGGGGCGATAATACAGGAAACAAAAATCATCAATTAAATTTCAATGATGGAGGCGTATTTTATAGAAATGGAGCTCATTCCGATCCACAATGGAGTAGCTGGAGAGAAATTGTAATGAAGGAAAGCAATGGAACAACCAACCTTCAATCTGCCAATTTTCAAAATTTAATAAGGGTTAATTATAACGCACCCACTTATGGAATAGCCATCAACTCAGCAACTGGCAGTGGATGGGCAAGAGGATATTACTTCAGTACAAATGATGGAACTGCAAACCAAGGAGGATTCGGTGCTTATGGAGGCTCTAACACTCTAATCAACTATTTCATAGGAACTTATGATAATCCTATTGCAAAGTTTTATCCTACAGATAAAAAAACCATTTACTACGGCAATATATCTGTACAAGCAAAACTAGAAGCCAAGGAAATAAAGGTAACTACTACACCAACTGCAGATTTTGTATTTGAGGACAATTATGACTTGCCAAAATTAGAAGAGGTAGAAAAATTCATAATCGAAAACAAACATCTTCCCGAAATTGCCTCGGCAAAAGAAATGGAAAAAAATGGAGTTAATATTGGAGAATTCCAAATTAAACTTTTACAAAAAATTGAAGAATTAACGCTATACTCCATAGAACAGAATAAAAAAATTAAAAGATTGGAGAAAGAAAACAACCAACTGAAATTAATTATGGAAAAATTGGAGAAATTAGAGAAAAACGTCATTCAACTTTCCCGATAAAAACTTTGTCAACCATTTGTAATACTATCGCACATGTATAAAAAAATATTTAGGTTCACGGCTTTACTATTAGGATTTGCCTGTTTTTCCCAAACCATTCTAAATGGTTACGAATCCCCTCACACCGTCCAAGATAATAATAACATCCGAATGTTACCCGACTTCCATACCAACTCCAATGATGGCAATTATGGGCAGGCAGTTTTTATTGCAAGAATAGGCAATCCATCGGGAACTACGCAACCTCCAGTCGTTTATTCGCCTTCATTTACCGAAAATTACATCTCTTACAGAACCTATCTTTATCCTACAGCCACATCGAATAATCACATTCCGCAGCTCCAATCCATCGAATATTTCGATGGCTTATCAGTTTGGAGAATTCTGCTTTTCAGATTCTATAATTAAGGACTTTATAAAACTGTACGACGTATAGCTAAAAAACTACCCAACCGAATGTATTAATTCAAAATCCCAAAACAGCACTTCTCAAAAAAATTGGCATAATACTGAAAAATAGTTGGTAAAATCATTTGGAAGAGTGATTAATAAAGGCTTAGACAAAAGTTTTATGAAACGTGTTTCATAAAACTTTTTCTTTGCCCTAAAAATGGCAAAAAAAAGCGATGTTGGTCTTGTAAAAGTTTAGAAGTAATACGGTGGGGGAAACAACTGGGAAAGCAAAGATTTAAATGTAAAAAGTGTGGGATTTTGTTTACTCAAAACCGACTTGAGCAGAAGATTAAAAACCGTTTTGTTTGGTTCAAAAAATGGGTTTTAGAAAGACAGACTTACCGGACACTTTGCAGAGACAGCGGATATTCAAAAGATACTTTACAAAGGACTTTTTATAAAATTTTAGAAGCATCCCCTGTTCTGAAAATCATAAAAAGAGAAAAGGTAAATCCCAGAATGGATGCCACCTATTTTGCCCAATTTTGTCTGGTCGCTTACCAGGATGATTTTGACGGTTACACACAACTAATCCGTTTTACTGACGCAGAACATTATCAGGAAATAAAAGAAGATTTAGCCAATCTTTTATTGCTGGGTGTGCAACTGGAAAGTATTACGACAGACGGCGACAAAAGTACCTTAAAAGCCATTGGAAAGACCGGTAAAAACATTCTTGTGCAAAGATGTTTGGTGCATATTCAAAGAATGTGCTTAATCTGGCTGACAAAATTTCCCAAGCACCAATCCGGTCAGGAACTCCGTAAACACGTCCTACTCCTGCTCAAAATCAAGACTCACAACGATAGAATCTGGTGGACGAAATGCCTGAATTTATGGTACGAAAAGCACAAAGACTATGTCAATGAAAAAACCATCAATACTGAAACGGGAAGATATTGGTACACCCATAAACTGTTGAGAAGATCTTACTTCACCATCAAAAGGGCACTTCCCAATATGTTTCATTATTTGGACAATCCTAAGATCCCAAACACAACCAATGGAATTGAAGGCTACTTCAGTCATCTTAAGAACCATTTGGATTTACACAGAGGACTCACTTTAAAAAACAGAATCAACTTTATTAAATGGTATATTTATTTTTCTAACGAAAAATAGAGTTTTTTTAGCCATAAAGTGTATCCGATAATTTTAAAAGAAGAGAAGCTGCCCGGAAAGGACAGCTTCTTAAAACTATCGTTTTACACGTTAATCCTATTGCTGAAAAGTTGGTCTCCACCATTGCTTTCTTCTTCGGGTTAACAGGCGCAATATAATAATTAATCTGTCAAAAATCACAGAATCACAGCAATTAAATGATTTCATTTTATGACTGTGTATTTATTACTTTTCATAAAGATTAGAGCAGTATTTGTAATTTAGGTGATTTTATTAAACAAA
>JAUNTR010000094.1 GCA_030538575.1 Cruoricaptor ignavus
TTTTTTTAACTTAAATAAAATCTAAAAAAGCGAAAGATAATTATCATAATATTCCTCCGAAGTGATGGACAATCCGAAATCGAAAAAATTTTTCTTCGGTGCAGGAATTGAGAAAAATGCAAAAGAAAACCGCTCCTGCAACATATCCTTCAATTCCACCCTATGTTTTAGGGCTTTTATTTTCTCTTTCGTTATTGTTTCCAAAAAATATCCTGGGAAAATTACAATTTCCAATTCGCTATCCAACGGGAGAAAAACTTCTTCATTACTGTAACTAAATCCTTTTCTGCTACCAAAAACAAAAGTGGTAAAAAGTGAAATATCTTCGTGTGCAGAAAGCCTGCTGGTTTGCCCATCAGAAACCTCTCCCATCGCAGGATAATAATTGCAAGACAGCAAATAGCTGATATGCTCGTCGTACAACGCACACAGGGAACCGAATCCTAATTCTTGGAGAAGTTTTTTCTCCAAATTTTTAATTTTTGTTGTAAGCCTTTCCCAATGATTATTACAAAAATCTTGAAATTCATTCGGGAAAAAGCTAAATCCATAAGCATCTGATAGAACAAAACTATGCAACAAATCCGTAGGATATTGGTTTTTGCTATCGGTTTGCCCCATATACGAATAGCCTTGCAATCCGCCCGAAGCGTTTTTCTGCAAATACCGATTTCTGTACTCTATTGGTTGTTGCAAAAACGATTTGAAATCTTTTTCCAGTTGTTCCGAAGATTCTACTTCTAATCCTGATTGGACTAAAATACTTTCATTAATGTTTAAAATTTTCATTGGTTATTTATTTTTGATTAACAAATTTAATGAAATAAAAAAATCCTGAAAAATAAAGTTTCAGGATTTCAAATTAGTTTTGATATTTCAGCCCGTAAAATTTTAGGAAATCGATGAGTTCTTTTGGTCGGTCGGTTTGTATGATATTGATACCTTTGAGAATAAACCACTCATAAACTCTTGGATTTTCCAAAACTTTGTCATCGTTATTTCCTGCATTGTGATGCACCCAAAGCGAATTTACCCAAACTTTTGCTCCCGATTTTCGGACTTCATTAAAATCAATTAAATGCTTTTCCGTAGTTCCCACCGTAAATTCGTAGCCGTAAGCTTTGTAATTTTTGTTGTACTCATTTATTTTCTCCCAACCTTCGCCTTCGGAAAGTCGCACAATCGGCATAAAATGAATGTCGTTTTTCAGATGCCCATAATTTTGATTAAAAATTTTGTAATCTACCGCACCTTTGAAAAGCACTTCATCCAGCATATCGTATTTTTTCAGCATCGGATATACAATGCCAATATAATTGAAACCTTTATCCAAATTCAATAAAATTTTCCCCTTAGAGATTTTCAAAATTTCCTCCAAAGTTGGGATTTTCATTTCGGTTTTCACACCAATTCCGTCCTTTAAATATAATTGCTGAAGTTCGGCAAAAGTAAAATCCTCGGGTTTCCCTTTTCCCGTTGTGGTGCGGTCTATGGTTTTATCGTGCATCAAAATCAGGATGCTGTCTTTGGTTATTGCCAAATCTATTTCCGCCATATCTACTCCCATTTCTATCGCTTTTTTTATCGCCCAAACCGAATTTTCGGGAGCGTTTCGCCAATCGCCACGATGGGCAACCACCATAACCTTGTCATCGGGAAAATTTTTGAGCGATACACCGCATTGTGCCGTAATTTCCGCAAACGAAAGTACGAGCAGAAATAATAAAGATTTGATTTTAAGGTTCATATTTTGCATTTTTAGATTTTAGGAAATTTACCAACAATTCTATTCTATCGGTTTGGATAATATTTGCCCCTTTTTCCAAATACCAACCGTAGATTTTTTCGGGATTGTCCACTGCTGCATCATCGTGATTTCCTGCACAAAGTTCCGCCCAAAGTGCATTTATCCAAATTAATGCTCCATTGTCTTTTACAAATTTCAAAACCTCATCGGCTTTTTTGTTATCATCTTTTATGATGACTTCATAAGCAATTGGTTGATAGGTTTTTGCGAAATCTTGCATATACTTTATAGGGTCTATGGATTCGTTGTCGTAAATGGTGTAATCCGTTGGCCAAACCATTGGCATATAGATAAATCCGTCTAATTTTTTGCCATATTTGGCTTTCAATTCTTTTGCAGGAGAATTTCCTTTCAAGATGATTTGGGATTTGGTATCTGTTTTTTCTATCAAAGCAAAAACTTCATCGAAATAATCCCACGCTTTATCCAAATTCACGAGGACTTTTTTTCCTTTAATAAAATTAAGGAGTTCTTCCAAAGTCGGGATTTTCTCTTGCGTTGGCATTCCTGCACCGTTTCTTAGTTTGAGTTTTTGGATTTCGCTCCAAGTTTTTTCGGAAGCCAAACCTTTTCCTGTCGTCGTTCGGTCGAGAGTTTTATCGTGAAGGATGATGAGTATTCCGTCTTTGGAACGTTTCAAATCTACTTCCACAATATCCGCCCCGAGTTTCATTGCGTTTTCCACCGCTTTTATGGAATTTTCGGGGAAGTTTCGCCAATCGCCCCGATGTGCAACGACCATTATTTTATCCTTCGGTAAATCTGCCAAAGAGATTTGTGCAAAAATAAATTGCACAAAAAACAATCCTATAAATGTTATAATTGATGTGAAGGTTTTCATTTTAAAAAAATCAAGAGATTAAGGAATTAAGGGATTAAGAAATTATTGAATCATCAAATCATCAAATCATTCAATCTTTAAATTTTTAAATCATTAAATCATTCATTTAAAAAAGAAACTTTGCCAAGACTTTTTACATCAATGGCAAAGCTCTCACGATATGAATTGACAATAAAAAAAATTCAATATTACGGATTTTGCTTAATGCTTGGGTCTGTATCTATTTGGGATTGTGGCACAGGATAGAGCAATTTGTTTTCCGTAATTGTAGAACCTGCATATCCTGGTGTTGTACGGAAATATTCTGTCATCACTTCTATGGCTTTCCCAGTTCTTATTAAATCGAACCAACGCAAACCTTCGCTCACAAACTCTTTTCGGCGTTCGTTGGCAATTTCATTTAAAATTTCCGTTTGGCTGGAAGATGAAAATGCCACTAAGCCTCTTTTCACTTTCAAAGTATTCATAGCAGATAAAGCTCCGGTATTGTTTCCTAATTGTGCTTCGCATTCTGCAATCATCAAAAGTACATCGGCATAGCGAATAACAGGAACATTGCTTTCCCCGTATTGTACAGCAATGGTTGGGCGTTTCAGTTTTTTGGTAAAATGTATTCCGCCACTGGTTGTCCCAATATAGGCATCTCTACGCAAATCGCTGGAATCGTAGGAGTTGAAGACATCTGCCGTTGGGATATTGTGTCCTTTTGCTCCACCAACACTTGGCGACATTCCCGCAGGCATAAAGAATTGATATGCGTTGCTGGATTGCGAATTGCCATCGATAATATTTTTGTGCTGAACATCGAAAATAATTTCTTGGTTGTTCTTATTAGCAATTTCAAAGATTTGTGCAGGGTCATCCAACAATCCGTATTGTCCTGAGGATTCTACCAATTTTAATTGAGATAATGCTTCTGCAAATTTATTCTGAGAAAGTAATACTCTTCCCAAAATCGCACGAGCTGCATTTTTTGTCGCACGCCCTTTTTGGTTCTGAATTTCAGGAAGTAAAGTAATAGCTTCCGCTAAATCTTTTTCTACTTGCAACAGAACTTCTGCTTTGGGCGTTCTCCCTTGTCCGAAATAGGCATTTACATCCGTAGTTTCATCTATTACTAATGGTACATCTCCAAAAGCATTTACCAAATTGAAATACATCAATGCTCTTAGGAATTGTGCTTCACCTTTTCTACTTTTTTTCATAGCTTCGGTCATATCGTTTACACCTTCAATTCTATTGATGATAATATTGCATCGTTGGATACCGATATAGTGGTCTCGCCAATGATTATTTAGGACGACATTGGTAGGAACGATATTCAGCTCATCAATTTGTCCATAAACCCCATCATCATTAGCTGCAACTTGTGTCCAAGAGTTATCAGACGGTATTTCTCCCATTGCAGGAATGGCAATCCTATACTGTCCTGGCAATTCTAAAGCGGCATAAGCACCGTTTACAGCTTGTTCTATTTCTGCTCCTGATTTATAAAAATTGGTAACTACTTTTTCTGCTTCGGGAACGGTATTTAGCAAATCGCTACTACACGCTATTGTCCCCATAAGTGCCAAAGAGAATATGGAATATTTTATGATTTTCATTTTTTCAAAATTTTAATTAATTGATTTTTACTGGTTTTTATTCTTAATTAAAAATTAAAATTAACACCAAACGAATAAACTCTTGCCGCAGGATAATTGGCATCGTCGTAACCTTGTGCCAATGGATTTGCGGAATCGGAATCTACATTGAAACCTTTGTATTTCGTCCAAGTAAACAAGTTATTAGCCATTACGAAAAATTGTGCACTCTTCATCCCGATTATCGAAGCGTAATCTCTTGGTAACGTATAGGTTAGTTTCACAGTCCTTAATCTAAGATATGAAGCATCTTTAAAAAACAAATTGGAAATCCTTGCCTCTCTTCTATTATTGGTAAAGTTCCCCAAATTAGGTGCTCCAAACAGAGCGTTTTCCCTTTCTCCCGGTATAAATCTATTATCGAAATAATGCTGACTAATCATAGAAAATCCTTCGCCTGCTTCTAACAAAGACGCCAAAGTTCTGGAATAAATTTGCTTGCCACTCTCACCATAAAGCGTGAAAGAAAAATCCCAATTTTTGTAAGACAAACTACTGTTGAAACCACCAATAAGATTTGGCGAAGTTCTCCCGAAAGATTTTTTGTCGTTCGCATCAATCTTTCCATCACCATTGAGGTCTGCAAAAATATAATCGCCAACCAAAGTTCCTGCGATATGAGGTGTAGCATTTATTTCTGCTTGATTTTTATAAACACCCAATATTTCGTAACCATAAAGTTCTGATAATGAACCACCAACTCTATTGATGGAATAATTGAGTGCTCCCGCTAAAATCTGCTGTTGCCCTGGAGCTAATGATAAAATCGTATTTTTGTTGGTTGAAAGATTGAGGGAAGATGTCCAACGGAAATCTCCGAATCTAACTGGTCGCAAAGTGGAAATGACCAATTCAAAACCTTCGTTTTTCAATTCGCCAATATTTTGCAAAGAACTCTGATAACCAGATTGGTAAGGCACAGGAACATTCAGAAGGAGGTCTTTGTTTCGGGCTACATAATAATCGGCATTAATCCCAATGAAATTTCTGAAAAAAGCCAAATCTACACCGAAGTTGGTAGAAGTCGCACTTTCCCAAGTTAAATTAGGATTGGGTGAAGTGTAAGGCGAATATCCTGGAGCAAGTGTTCCCCCAAAATTATAATTCGTACCTCTCATCAATGCCAATGCTCCAAAGTTATCAATCTGATTGTTACCACTTTGTCCCCAAGATGCTCTTAGTTTTAGGTTGGTCAAAACATTATTTTGTGGGAAGAAATTTTCCTTGCTCACAACCCAGCCTGCGGAAAGTGCGGAGAAATTTGCCCATTTGGTATTCATCCCAAATCTGGAAGAACCATCTCTACGAATGGAAGCCGAGAGCAAATATTTGGCATCGTAAGCGTAATTGGCTCTTGCGAAATATGAGATTAATGCCCAAGAATATTCCGATGGTACAACTTTGAAATTGGTTCCGCCACTAATGTTGGTTAATGAATTATCTGGGAAACCATCAGCATTAATGGTTGTTCCTTCAAATTTTTCATTTTGGTAAGATTGTCCTGCAATGGCTTCCAAACTATGCGAACCGAATCTTTTATTGAAAGTCAATAAATTCTCAATCAAATAATTTTTTCGGATGCTTGTATTTCTTTCCGCTTCCGTTACCATTGCAGAAGCAGGCGTTCTGTATCGTCCTACGGTATTTGGGTGGAAACGGTTATTGTTGTTATTTTGATAATCGCCACCTATGGATAATTTGTAGGTTAAAGGTCTGGCAATTTTGTATTCCGCAAAAGTATTACCAAACAAACGGAAAATATTTTGCTTATTACTTACATATTTTACCATTGCTAACGGATTTTCTACCAAAGCACCATCTACCGATGCATTTTGTGCAAACTGCTCCGAAATCGCCACTGTGCCATCTGCATTATAGGCTGGAAAAAACGGATAAGAAATCAACGCCATATTGAATGGATTGTAATGCCAACCATCTTTTGCTAAAACATTAGCGGAACTATATGATGGATTAAGAGCAACACCAACTCTTAGTTTGTTATTAATTTTAGAAATTAAATTAATGACTGTGGACATTCTCTCGTAATCCGAACCAATCATAATCCCATCTTGTTTGAAGTAAGTTCCCGTAATGGCAAAATTGGTATTTTCGCTTCCGCCTGTAATGTTTACCGAGTGGTTTTGCATCGGAGCAACACGAAAGACTTCTTTCAGCCAATCGGTATCGGTCAGTCCTTTTTCTCCTCTAAGATAAGGAAGTATGTAATCTGGAATCAGTTCTCTAAGACCTGCACCTTTGGCTCTTCTTGTCGCATTATCATCGGTAATAAAACGGTTTGCTGGGTCTTTGGAAATGTAACCGTTGTTTCTGGCTTCCCACTGATATTGTGCAAAATCGTAGGCATTAACCAACTTTACATTATCGGCTCTGGATTGGAAGGAAGTTGTAGAATTAAGGCTAATATCTACTCTGCCTTTTCTTCCCTCTTTGGTTTTAATCATAATAACACCATTTGCACCACGTGAACCGTAGATTGCAGTTGAAGCGGCATCTTTTAGGAAATCCATAGTTTCAATGGAATTTGGGTCGATGGAATTGATGTTAGAACCCTCCGAAAGCGGAAAACCATCTACCACAATTAGTGGGTCTGAACCTGCATTGATGGTTGATGTGCCTCTCAGCTTAATCGTTCCTGCACTTCCAGGAGCGGCTTGGTCATTTACCACTTGTACACCAGCGGCTTTCCCGACCACCATATCGGAAATGTTTCCACCTGCCATACTCTTCATATCTTCTGCTTTTACGCTTGCCGCAGAACCTGTGATTTCGGATTTTCTACGAGTTCCGTAACCGATAAGTACAACCTCGTCTATCGCTTTTTCTTTGGGAGCAATAGTGTCCGTTGCTAATTTTGTATTGACTGCCAAACGGTTTTCCGAAGCAGGATTAAGACCTGTTTGTGTCGTTTGCAATTGGCTTCTACGGATGCTGATGTTGTTGCCTGTGATTTTGTAATCGATGATTTTTTTGGCTTTCAAATCATCTAAAATTTGCACAACAGAACCGATATTGTTTTTCGGTTCAGTTATCATAATTCCCCTTAAATCCGAATCGGAATACAAGAAACTGAAATTGCTTTTTTGTTTCAGTTTTTTCAGGTAATTTACCAGCGAGGTTTGTTTTTCCAGTCTTTGGGTATAGATATGGCTTTCCTCGAGGGAAATGGCATAAGTATTGCTACTTAATAAAACACCCAAAAGAACAACACACAATGTTGTTTTTTTCATAATTCAATTTATTAGATTATTTTCGTATTTAGTCTTTTAAATCCATCAGTAACAACCCCCATTGTTACTGATTTTTTATTTGTTTT
>JAUNTR010000095.1:0-5462 GCA_030538575.1 Cruoricaptor ignavus
CAAAAAATAAAATATTGGTTTTTGGATAAGATTTTAATAATAATTGCAAAACCCGATTACAAAATATTATCTTTGCAAAAAATATAAAATAATGAGCGAATTATTACCTTGCCCAAAATGTGGCAGCGAATACACTTACGAACAAGATAACCTTTTGGTTTGCAGCCAATGTTTCCACGAATTTGACCCTGCGGAAGTAGGAAACGAGGACAAAGTTTTCGATTCTAATGGTAATGAGTTGGTAAACGGAGATTCTGTAGTCGTAATAAAGGATTTGCCTGTAAAAGGTGCACCAAAACCTGTAAAAGCAGGAACAAAAGTGAAAAATATAAGATTAAGACCAGATTCTGACCACAATATAGATTGCAAAATAGATGGTTTTGGTTCCATGGCTTTGAAATCCGAATTTGTGAAAAAAGCATAATTTTTTTCGAGAAAAATGTAAAAAGTCAAAGTGAATTATTTTTGCTTTGGCTTTTTTTATTTTTGTTTTAAATATGTAGATAACCTAGTTACAGATTGAATATAATAATTTTACTATCTTTGTGAGAGAGAATTGTTAAAAAAATACGCTATGTCAGAAATATTGAATATCAATCAATTAGATCCTAATGGTTCATACACTTATGCGGATTATTTGCTTTGGAAATTCCAAGAGCGTTTGGAACTCATCAAAGGTAAAATCCTGAAAATGAGTCCTGCACCTTCTTTGAAACATCAAGTAGTATCAGGAAATTTATATTTATCTTTCGGGAAATATCTTGAAGGAAAAACTTGTAAAATAATTTCTGCTCCTTTCGATGTTCGATTAACCACCAAAGATAAAAAGAACAATGAAGTAACGACCGTTGTTCAGCCAGATTTGTGTGTGATTTGCGACCTTGAAAAATTAGATGATAAAGGTTGTGTAGGCTCGCCAGATTTAATTATTGAAATCCTTTCCCCTGGAAATTCCAAGAAAGAAATCAAAATAAAGTATGAACTTTACGAAGAAAGTGGCGTGCGTGAATATTGGATTGTAAAACCCGAATACGAAGAAATAGCACAATATGTTTTGGAAAATGGAAAATATTATTTGAAAAATACTTTTGTTGATACGGAAACAGAAATATCACCTGAAATTTTCCCGGAATTAAAAATTAATGTAGGAAGTATTTTCAAGTAATATTATTTTGCTTAATTAATTGATTTATAATATTTTAATTTCTACTACATCATTTAGTTGATGATTGGTGTATATGATTAGTTCCATTTCGTTTACAGCAATTTTATTCCAATAATGGTTGCCTGCAAATCTACTTTCGAGAACGATGGCAGATTTGGTTTCATCACTTTTTTCCGAGAGGATAATCTCATTCGGATAGATGAAATTTCTTTCAGTATTTAGGCTACTTTTCTGTTCATCAGTTAATACATTGACTTCCCCGAAAAGTCTTGCAACGTATTCATTATAAGGGTTTTTGTAGGTTTCTTCGGGAGAATCGTTTTGTATTAATCTACCATCTTGCAAAATAATAATCTGTTCCAGCCAAGGCATTATTTCCTGTATTTCGTGCGTTGAAATAATAATCGTAATCTCGTGTTGTTTAGCGAAAGAAAAAAGGCGTTCTCTCAGTTCTATTTTCCTTGGAAAATCGAGGTTGGAGAAAGGCTCGTCTAACAACAAAAGTTTTGGCAAAACCGATAAAGCTCTTGCAATGGCAACCCTTTGCTGTTGTCCACCACTTAGGTATTTAGGTTTCACATCAGCGAAATTTTCCATACCCACAACTTTCAGCAATTCCAAAACACGCTCCCGTTTTTCCTTTAAATTAATGTTAGAAATAAATTTCCCCACATTGTCATAAACGCTGGAATAGGGCATTAGGTCGTAGTTTTGGGCAACAAATTTCATTTCGTTTTCCCCGGGAACAATATTGCCTTTCGGACCGAAAAGTTTTTTGCCGTCCAACAAAATCTCGCCTTGTTGCCAATCTATCAGCCCATAGATAAGGTTTAGGAGTGTAGATTTTCCACAGCCACTTTCGCCGGCAAGCGCTACAATTTTTCCTTTCCCGATGTTTAAGTTCAGATTATTAAAGAGCTTTTTTTCGGGAGAGTAGGAGAAATGTAAATTTTTAATTTCCAATAGCATATTGCAAAATTAATACTTTGTTTCTTTAATTAAAATAAAATTACTATTTTAGCCGAAAATAATTTTAAACATTAAACTTACGACAAATGAAAAAAAGAATTTTGATTCCTGTGCTTTCTGTAGCATTATCTTCTGCAGCATTATTGTCTTGCGGTAAAGATAAACCATTAACCAGCGAAAGCAACGAGGTTACAACAACCCAAGACGGGCAACTTTATGCATTGGATACTCTGAATAGTAAAATAGAGTGGAAGGGCTTTAAAGTTTTCAAAAGCGATAATACAAGCCATTTCGGGATAATAAAATTTGAAAGCGGAGAAGTTACCGTAAAAGATGGGAAACTGGAAAGCGGAAAATTTGTTGCTAATATGAACTCTTTGGAAAACGAAGATTTGAAAGATGATGCAGACCAAAAAGGTAAATTGGAAGGTCATTTGAAAGATGGTGATTTCTTCGAGGTAGAAAAATTCCCAACAGCATCTTATGAAATTACCAAAGTTTCCGAAGCGGCAGAAGGCGATTACAATACTTTGTTGGATGGTAATTTAACAATAAAAGGAATTACTAAGCCAGTTCAGTTCAAAGCTAATGTTTCTGTAAACAACGGGGAAGTGAGTATTGCAACAGAACCAACGGATATTAATAGAGAAGATTTCGGTGTGAAATTCCAAATTCCTGTTGCCAATGGTGTTATAAAAAACGAAGTTAGCGTACAAGTTTTGGTAAAAGCTTTGGAGCAAAAATAGAAAAAACTGTTTGAGGAAAACTATTTGCAAGTTTTTTTTGAATTTTAAGTGTTAATAAGTGATGTTTGGAGATGCAATTTCTTGCGTCTCCTTTTTTATTTCAAAGGAAAAAATCGTAAATTTGCCACTACAATAGAACCCAGAGAAAGAATGTTAGAAAAGATAGATGAATTGCTGAAAGAAGTACAAAACTTCTCCACAACTGGCAAAGAAAATATAGAACAATTCCGTATAAAGTATAGCGGAAAGAAAGGGATTTTGAATGACTTTTTCGAGAAATTCAAAGAAGTGCCAAATGAACAAAAAAAAGTTTTCGGACAGAGAATAAATGCTCTGAAACAAGCCGTAGCAACCAAATTGGAAGAGTTGAACGGCAGTCTTGAAAATACCGTAACCGAAGAAAAAATAGACCTTACCAGACCTGCATTTCCGTTGGAATTGGGAACAAGGCATCCTATAAATTTGGTTAAAAATAAGATTATAGAAATCTTTAAAACCATTGGTTTTGCCGTAGCAGATGGTCCTGAAATAGAGGACGATTGGCATAACTTTACCGCACTCAACTTGCCAGAATATCACCCTGCAAGAGATATGCAAGATACTTTTTTTATCGAGCAAAATCCCGATATTCTTCTTAGGACACATACATCTTCCGTGCAAATCCGATATATGGAGCAAAATGAACCGCCTATTCGTATTTTAGCACCGGGAAGAGTTTTTAGGAACGAAGCGGTTTCCTCTCGTTCGCATTGTATATTTCACCAAGTGGAAGGTTTGTATATCGATGAAAATGTGAGTTTTGCAGATTTAAAACAAACGATACAATTCTTCACAACAGAATTATTCGGGAAATCTAAAATCAGATTAAGACCGTCTTATTTCCCATTTACAGAGCCAAGTGCAGAAGTAGATGTATATTGGGGATTGAATTCTGAAACGGATTACAGAATTACCAAAGGAACAGGCTGGCTGGAAATTATGGGTTGTGGTATGGTAGATCCTGCGGTACTGAAAAATGTAAATATCGACCCTGATAAATATTCGGGCTATGCATTCGGAATGGGAATTGAAAGAATTGTAATGTTGCTTTACCAAATGGGAGATATCCGAATGTTTTTTGAAAATGATAAAAGAATGTTGGAGCAATTCCAAACATTGTAATTTTAGAAATACAGCAAAATATCAAAAAAGCTTTCCATTTTTCGGAAAGCTTTTTTCTTAATATTGAATTTATAGAACTTAAATTTTATCCAACTTATATTCGTCTTTCAAATCTCTTTCGCCAACTTGGGAAACCATCCAAATATTGCCTTCGCCTACAAAAAACACTTTGGTTTCACTCGGGTCATTAGCATCTTTCAATGTGATGAAAGAACCATCTTCGCTCCAATCAAACGTCCCTTTATCTGAGAAATTAGCATTTTCTCTTTCTTGGTATTTGCTGCCCATTATGTAGGTTTTATCGCTGTTTAGCGTAAGGGTAATTTCTATTCCAGGGCAATCTGCACACGGGATTGTTCCTTTGTAAGTTCCGTCCCAATCGACAGAAGTTTCGGTAGAATCTCCGCTATTTGCCATTTTGGTAGATAAAGAGTCTGCTGTTGCGTGTTCCATTTCTGCGGTTTGCTCTGTTTTTTGGTTGCAACTTGCTAATAACAAACCACCGAATAAAATTGGAAGAATTGTTTTTTTCATAATTAATGAGATGTTAAATTTATTTGAAATAAGCCTAACAAAATCTGTGCTAAAAAACAAAAGTTGAGAATAAGGATTTGAAAACTTTAATTAAAATTTCCAAACCCAATCTCAACTTTTATAATTAATTTGGTTAAGCCTCAACCTCAACCTCAGCCTCAACCTTAACCTAAGTCTTAGCCTAAATAAGGATATTTGTAATCTTTCGGTGAAACGAAAGTTTCTTTAACTGAACGAACAGAAACCCAACGCAATAAGTTCATTTTAGAACCAGCTTTGTCATTAGTTCCCGAAGCTCTACCTCCGCCAAATGGTTGCTGTCCTACAACCGCACCTGTTGGTTTGTCGTTGATATAGAAGTTACCTGCCGCATTTTCCAATGCTTTGTAAGCCTCATCTATCGCATATCTGTCTTGTGAGAAAATAGAACCTGTAAGTGAATATGGCGAAGTTTCATCTACCAATTTCAAAGTTTCTTGCCAATCTTTGTCTTCGTAAACGTAGATGGTAAGGATTGGACCGAAGATTTCTTCGCAGATACTTTCGTATTTAGGATTTTTGGTTTGTATAACGGTTGGGTGTACAAACCAGCCTTTTGCGTCATCGCACGTTCCACCGATAATTACTTCGGCATCTTCGGATTGGTTTGCTCTTTCGATATAGCCTTTGCATTTCTCAAAAGATTTTTGGTCGATTACAGCATTTACGAAATTAGAAGGGTCTTCAGGAGAACCTACTTTTACCGTATTCAATTGGGCTTTCATTACATTCTTTACATCTTCCCAAAGAGATTGAGGAACGTAAGCTCTGGATGCTGCAGAACATTTTTGACCTTGATACTCGAAAGCACCTCTTACCAAAGCAGTTGCAACAGCTTCTACATTTGC
>JAUNTR010000095.1:5562-7387 GCA_030538575.1 Cruoricaptor ignavus
TGCGAGTGCGATGGTTTCCAAACTACAACGTTGCCCAACATTGCCATACAAGATGGTAAGTTTCCTGCAATTGCGGTAAAGTTAAACGGTGTAACGGCAAAACAGAAACCTTCCAAAGGTCTGTATTCTGCTCTGTTCCAAATGCCATTATCGGAAACTGGTTGCTCGGCATACATTTCCGTCATAAATTCTACATTAAATCTTAGGAAATCTATCAATTCACAAGCGGAATCTATCTCGGCTTGGTGTACGTTTTTAGATTGCCCAATCATTGTAGCGGCATTTAGTTTATCTCTGTACGGTCCAGCGATAAGGTCGGCAGCTTTTAGGAAAATAGCCGCTCTTTGTTCCCAACCCAAAGCATTCCATTTTGCTTTTGCAGCAAGTGCGGCATTTATGGCATCATCCACATGGTTCATAGTTCCTTTGTGGTAAAAACCAAGATTGTGCTGATGGTCTTGTGGCGAGTTTATGGTAACGGTATTATCTGTTTTTACCTCTTTACCAGCGATTACCATTGGGATTTCTACAGATTCGTTCCACATAGTTCTGTATGTGGCAATTAGGGAATTTACTTCCTCGCTTCCTGGTTCGTAGCTTCTTACAGGCTCGTTTGTAGCAAACGGAACTTGCGAAATGGCTTTTGACATATTTTTAATTTTTATTGATTTAATTACGATTTTTACAAAAGTACGATTTTTACTCGAAATACGAAATTGTTTTTTTAATTAAAGTTAAGCAGTTCTTAATCTTCTTTCGGCAGGCGTTCTGGCCAGATGTTTGGCAGTTCTCCACTGAAGCCCATTTGTGACAATTGATTGATGATTTCCACGTCTTCTTCCGAAATTGAGAAATCGAAAATGTTTATATTATCAATAATTCTCGCTTCGGTATTCGATTTTGGGATTGGGATTGCACCGTGTTCTATAATCCATCTCAATGCGATTTGCGAGATGCTTTTTCCGTATTTTTCGGCAATATTTTTAAGTTCTTCATTTTGGAAAATTCTGCCTCTTGCCAATGGCGACCAAGCTTGTACCAAAATATTATTTTCGTCGCAGAAATGTTTTAGTTCAGGTTGCCAATATCCTGGATGAAACTCAATTTGATTGATGGCAGGTTTTACATTTGCATTTTCTAAAAGCGGTTCTAAATGTTCTTGCCAAAAATTGCTGACACCGATGGATTTTATTTTACCTTGCTGTTGCATATCTTCCATAGCACGCCAAGTTTCGGCATTGGTTTCTTGCCAGTTGGTATAGTTTTTTGCATTTGCAGGCCAATGGATAAGGTATAAATCCAGATAATCCAGTTGTAATTCTTGTAGCGATTTTTCCAATGCGGAAATGGTATTTTGATAACCAAGATTTTCTCGCCATACTTTGGAAGTGATAAAAATGTCCTCTCTCGGGATTCCGCTTTGTTTTATGGCTTTGCCTACGGAAGATTCGTTATCGTATTTTGCTGCACCGTCTATTAATCGGTAGCCGTTTTGTAGTGCGGTTATTATTGCATTTATGCCTTCATTTTCTATCGCTTTATAAGTTCCGAAGCCGATTTTTGGGATTCGGTTTCCATCATTTAGTGTATAATATTCCATATTTGGTAAGTGAAAAAATGTGTAACAAAATTACAATTTTTTTTAAAGAATTGAGTGATGAAATTATACAAAAAAAAACCTCTACAAATGTAGAGGTTATCGCAAGTACCCAGGACCGGGATCGAACCGGTACTCCTAAGAACTGGTGTTTGAGACCAGCGCGTCTACCAATTCCGCCACCTGGGCTTTTTTAAAGGTGTGCAAATATAGAAACTTTTTTTATTA
>JAUNTR010000096.1 GCA_030538575.1 Cruoricaptor ignavus
CTTTTGACTGCCAGTCAAACGCGCTAGCCAACTGCGCCAATCCCCCGAAAAAAGTTTTGCAAGTTTACGAAAAAAAAATCGAATTGTAAAAAATTATTACAAAAGAAATGGCGAAATCTTATTGGTTGATTTTAAATAATTGATTTTCTGATTTTTAACAAAAAACCTCATAGGTTTTGGTAATCTATGAGGTTTATAAATATTGGTTTACAAATTAGGATTTTTCAACCTTGCCGATGCAGGAAAACGCAATGTATATCTGCTGTCGTTTTGTTGTAGAGTTGCCGTTTCCGTATCGTAAACGTGCGTGATTTCCGGTTTTGTTGTACGTCGCAAATCATACCAGCGAAGCCCTTCAAAAGAGGTTTCTCGCATTCTTTCGTTATACAGTTCGGTTAGATAATCTGTTCCTGAAAGTGCGGATATTTTGCTTTCAAAATCGGCTAATCCAACGGCGTTATATCTTTTTGAAGCCAATTGTAGTAATGTACTTTTTGAGGCTGAAATTTGATTAAGATAATACTCCGCTTCAGCTTTTAATAAATAAATTTCTCCTACTCTGAAAGTGGTTTTAAATTCATTAGAAGAAGCAAATTTCGTGGATTGGTACAACGAACCTGAAACTCTGAAATATCTCTCGAATCGTAAATCATTAGTTTGATCATACAAATTAATGAGCGAAGTGCTGGCACGATACGCAAGGTTGGTATTAGAATTAAGGTTGTTATCCAAATTCATAATTGCTTCCACAGATTTGAAACTGGATGGTAAAACATTGAATTGATTGAAATCTTCCAATTCGGATTTTACTGTTAAGATATTGTTTGCGTACAACAAGGCATTATCCCAATCTCCCATATATTGGTAAATTCTGGCTTTGAAAGCGGCTAAGGCAACGGTGCCGAAACGATAATTAATTCCCGTATCAAAATTTGAAATATTGATTAAATTTTCAGCTTGTTCCACATCTGCTAAAATCTGGTTATAAACCTCCTGCACCGTAGCTCGGGGATAAGTTTTTTCCAAATCCACTTCCGTTACAATTGGTATTGCGGGTTGAGATGCATTTGCAGAGCTGTATTCTGGAGCAAAAAGATTTACCAACTCGAAATTACACAATGCTCGTAGAGCGTACGCTTCGCCCAGAATCTGATTTTTTTCGTTGCCTTCAGGCATATCTTTTGCCCCTTCTACAATCGTGTGATTGGCGTAGAAGATAGTACTGTAAAATTGTCCGTAAGGGGTTTCCATAGTTGCTGGGTCGGAAGAAGAGTCGTTCCAAAGAAAAATATCTTTGTAGGATACAGCAGTGCTGGACTCTGTGTTCATTACCACTTCATCTGTTCGGCTTTGTATTACAGCTCTGTGAGCAGGATATAGAGAATATGCTCGGGTTAAAACAGCACGGTAATCCTCCAAAGTTTTTGGGATGGCTTTCCCTGTAGGTGTAATGTCCAAAAAACGATCACAAGAAACTGTAGTTACAGATAATACAGATAAAAGCGATAGTGCGATGATATGTTTTTTCATTTTATTAAATTTTAAATTAAATTAAAAACCAATATTGAAACCAAAAACAACTGATTTCTGAATTGGTGTTGCATAGATATTACCATAAGTTTCAGGGTCGAAATATCCGTTGGTGTTTGTTCCGAAAGTGAATAGGTTTCTGCCTTCTAAGGATAATCTCATACTGCTGATTCCTATATTTTTCAACATTGCCTGAGGGATGTTATATCCCAAACGCACACTGCTGATTCTAATGAAACTTACTTCTTTATTCCAAATATCCAAATTGTTGTAAACGCCTATGTAATCATTACCCGGATAAAACCAGTTGTAGGTCAATCTATCATTGGCAATGGTTTCCGCTCCTACAATTTGCGGAAGCGTGCCGTTTCCTGCGTTTAGGATGTCGGTAGAGTAGTTTAGCCCTCTATCTACCGCAGTGAAGTTATAGGTTGGTCTTCCCTTCACATATTGTTTGATGTTGAACGTTGTTGCAATATTCAAATCCCAATTTTTTATTCTAAATGAATTATTAATTCCACCATAAAATTTCGGATCTCTGTCACCTAAATAAGAGTAAAGATTTCTCGCTTCAGCATCGCTCAAATCACTTTGTATATATTCTGGCCAGAAAAAATCATAAGGATTAGAGAGTTTTAGGAATTCGGCTGCGTTTACAATATCTCCACTCGCATTGTAGAACAAAGGCATACCGTTATCATCTAATCCCGCAGTTTTTATTCCGAAAACAGCATTTACAGGATATCCCAATCCAGATGGTGTAAATTGGTTATTCCTTGCCATAATTTGGTCGATATTGCTTCGGTTGGCAGCGATATTAATATTCGTGAACCAAGAAAAATTCTCTGTAGAAATATTGGTCGAACTTATCGAAAATTCAAAACCTTTATTGGTAATACCAGCCCAGTTTACCGTAGCAAAATCTACGCCTGATTCTTGTGGCAGTTCGGTAATTCCAAGGATGTCTGTTCCTTTTCTTTTATAAAGGTCTAATGTGAAATTCAATCGGTTATTAAACAATCCAAAATCTAATCCCAAGTTAACGTTCGTCGTTTTTTCCCATCTTAGTTTAGAATTCGGGAAAGTATCGGCGATTAGGATGTCTTCCGTAGTGTCCAATATTCTTATGGTACGATAAGAGCCCACAAAGAATTTGGAAGTGTTGCGATCTATATTTCCTTGCAAACCGTAGGAAGCTCTTAATTTTAAGTTACTTATTGTTGAGCTATCAGCTAAGAAGTTTTCTCGTTTCACATTCCAAGAACCCGATATAGCCCAGATTGGCAAATATTTATCTTGAAGATCTGCTCCAAAAAGATTAGTTCCATCATATCTCAAACTTCCGAATACGGTATATTTTTTATCGAAAGTATAAGATGCAGTTCCGTAGAATGAGGTATAAGCATCTTCATTCATATAATTTCTTACAGGAATGTAATTAGCGTTATTAATTTGGCTGGATGGTATCGTAAGTGGAATAGAAGTTCTTGTGAACGGATTGTAGCCATACATTTGGCTATTAGTTCCTTCCGTTTTTACTCTTCGCAGTTCATTACCAACCAAGAAATCTACATCGTGTTTGCCAAAGCTGTTTCGGTATTGCAAGATGTTTTTCCAATTGTATTCAAAACCTTTGTCGTCTATCGTATTCAGATAATCGCCATTTGGGATAATGTATGCTCCTGTACCGCTCCCACCTTGGTAAGAGTTGGCAATTGCTCTTCTCATAAAATAGGTTTCTTGCTGAGCGTATCGTTCGGTATGGCTGTTTTCTAATAAAACACCTAATTGAGTTCTGAACTCCAAACCTTTTGCAATTTTGTAATCTGCATCGAAAATAAATCTTGCCGAGCGAGTTTGCAAATCGTAGCGAGTGTTTTCTCTTTCTTCAAGAAAATTGAAAGGAAGCCTCACAATAGTCCCATCAAATCTTTCGATATAATTAATGTCTTGGTCGTAGATATAGCTGCCATCTGCATTTCTCGGGGATAAATATGGATTTGCAGTTCGGGAATAATAAGTAGGTGTCGTAAAGCTTCCGCTGTCCGAAAGAAAAGATTTTCTATTGGTTTGAACACCAAAAAATGTAACTCCGAGATTTAATTTATTATTGACTTTAAAATTGTTTTTCAAAGTAATATTAAATCGGTCAAACCCCGAACCTATTACAGCAGCATCTTCGTTATAATATCCTAATGAAGCGTAATAGGTGTAATTATCTAATCCACCTGAAAGGTTTACAGAGTATTGTTGGTTTACCGCAGCTCTGTAAAGCAGATTTCCCCAATTGGTATTTGTGCCACGCAATGCCTGTAATTGAGTTTGCGAAGCGGATGATAAAGCGTTGTAACCACCTGTTCTATAAGCGGCTAAATCGTTATTATCTGTTAAAATTCTCATTACAGCTCCGCCTCCGCTTCGGTATTCGTCTAAGTCGGCTCTTGCAGCCATTGCCAGTTCAAAATCTATTTTTTGGTTGGCATCCATCAGATTGAGTTTACTAAAATCCGGACGAAGATTTACAAAAGTATTGCTGGAAAAATTGATGTTCATTTTACCTCTTTTTCCTTTTTTTGTTGTAATTAAAATAACACCATTGGCAGCTCTTGCACCATAAATTGCAGTAGCCGAAGCATCTTTCAATATGGTAATATCTTCTATATCTTCTGGGTTTACGCCTGCAATAGAGTAGTTTCTAAGGAGATTAATGTCTTCTCCTGCGTTGTATTTCGGGGCTTCGTTGCCTTCTAAAGGTACGCCGTCTAAAACCCAAAGCGGATCTACACTACCCGATAAAGATGCCGTTCCACGGATTCTAATCGGTGCGATTTGTCCTGGTGTTCCAGAGGAAGGGTTTACCATAACCCCTGCAACTTTACCTTGTAGCATTTGGTCCACCGAGGCAGTTCCTTTCTGTTCTATATCAGCCATTTTTACGTTGGATATAGCAGATGTCAGTTTGTTTTTTTCAATTCTTTGGTATCCGGTAATTACCACTTGTTCTATTTCTTTAGATCTTGCAATGGTGTCGGTTGCGTTGTTTTGGGCAACCAATACCATTGGCAGAAACAGAAAAAATACACCTGTTTTCATAATATCAATAAATAATTTATTTTCCTAAAATTTCATTCAATCTAATTAATGTATCTGCGTAGTGGTTTCTTGTCATTTGGTCGCCACTGCCTGCTGCAGATTTTATAATATTTCGTATTCTTATCAGTTCGCCTCTTTTCAGGGAGCCAACATCGGATAAGCGTTTCATTCCTGTGAAATAGAGGTTTAAGTTTTTCTCATCCGTTGCATGATGTTCTTCTCCTTGATGAATGTGTCCTGCGTAATCGCAAATCATTGGCATACGAGTGGGCTGAGAAGTGAGGGATTTGGATGAGGTTTTCTCGTACATTCTCATTACATCGATGATAAGGGCATCTATATAATTTTTTTGTGTCATTCTTTCATAGATGTTCAAGTTTCTTTTCTTTATGGTTTTGGCAAAGATGGCTTTTCTTAGGTCAGTCATCAGTTCCAAGGCGGTCATTTCTTTTTTAGCATCTTGGTTGAATTCATTTTCTTGTAAACGAAGCAGCCTGTCATCCCTTAGTAAGTTGTACAAAATCACCGCTTGCTTTTCCCTGAAAACGTTGAACGGAGATTGATCTACCAAACCATTCGGAGTGTTTTTAGCAGGTTTTAGCAGGTTTTTCCATTGTGTTACAAAAAGCCATTGCGGGAAATCTACAGCGTTTTTTAGTAGGTATTGTATAGCTCTTTTTTGGATGTCGTAAGGTACACTTTCGTACGAGTTTTGTCCATCTCCCAATACATTAGGATTAAGGTAAATCCCACCGATATTTGCTAAAACGTGGGAATTATAAACGTGCCATTGATTGATGATTTGGTTATAAAATTCTTTGGCATCGTTATAATTTTCGCCTTCTTGGGTTGTCCATTTTACGATTTCGTTTAAACTTTTTTTCAGGTTGATGATGCCATATTCGCCTGCTTTCATTGCATCATTTCCTAAATCTTCGCTTTGGGAACGTGGGTCTATCACTTCATCTTGTTGAGCACCATAGAAATATAGTGGGTCATTTTTATGCTTCTCTATCCATTTTCTTGTTGTTTTTACTTCATCAAAAGGTGTTTTTGCACCAGTCCAACGATAACCCCAATCGATAGCAAATTCATCATAAACTCCAATTTTAGGAGTAATCTGTACTACGCCATCTCCTTCTTGGGCAATGTAGTTAAATCTTGCATAATCCATAATAGATGGTGCTGTACCTCCCATACTTTCTGTGAATTTTGGATTTCTCAGTTCTTCTGTGGTGAATGCGAAAGAAGAGCCCATATTGTGTTTCAATCCCAATGTATGTCCCACTTCGTGCGAAGAAGCAAAACGTATCGCATTTGCCATTCTGTCGGTTGGTAAGATATTGCCTCTTACTTTTGCGTCTATAATTCCTGTTTGCACACGCATCCAAGTTTGTAGCAGAGACATTACATTGTGCCACCAAACGATATCCGCTTCTATAATTTCTCCACTTCTTGGGTCTATTACAGATGGTCCCATTGCGTTGGCTTTCTCGGATGCCGCATAGGTAATTACCGAATAACGAACATCATCGGCATCGAAATCTTTATCGTCTTCGGGTGGCATTTTGGCGTCTATTGCATTTTTGAAACCCGCTTTTTCAAATGTTTTGTTCCAGTCTTTTACGCCTTCCAATATGGCTTCTTGCCATTGTTTTGGTGTTGCAGGATCCAAGTAGTATAATATTTTCTTTTTTGGTTCTACCAATTCGCCTCGCAGATATTTTTCTACATCTTCGGGTTTGGGTTCTAATCGCCATCTGGTAATCAATTCTTTGCTTTGTACAGATTGTTGTGCATCCGAATAATAATTTTTCTTAGTCGTAAAATAGCCGACTCTTTGGTCTGCAAATCTTCCTACCATTGGCTCTGGTAGAAGAATAATATTTGTGGTGGTTAGGATCGTAAGATTTACTGTTTCTTTACTTTCGGTAACACTACTGCTTAGTACAGATTTTATAACAATATTTTCAGGGAAAGCCTTCACTTCATCTATATAAGAGCGGTCGCTTTTTACCGAACTGCCAATCCCTATATTATCAAATAAATTGTTGAAACTTTTGGAACTTCCATTGAAAATATTATTTACTTGAAATACCACTTTTGTAGAATCTTTGGAATACGTTTTTATGTCGAAACCTTCTATAATCGCTTCTGCATAGTTATCTTTTACAGATTGTGCAATATTGTCGTTTTCGGGTACAGATATTTTGGGGTCAAAGGTTTTAGCCCAAACTTTATTATTTTTTTTATCGATATAAAAACGGATGATTTGGTTTTCGTAATTAATGCCTTTATTTACGCCAGCATCGTTTATTTGTGCATTTACGGTGGAGAGTTTGTTTACGATGAGCAAATCTTTTCCTTCGATTTCTTTGGAGATTTCAAAAAATAAATCTTGTTTTTTTTGATGAATATTAATCAGTCCTTTTTTTGTAGTAGCATCTTTCAAAAAAGTTTCATAATCAGCATTTTTATCCTTTATAGAATCTTTTTTTTCGGTTTTAGATTGGTCTTCGGTACTGCTTTTACTTTTTTTAATGTCTTGTGCATCAATCGTTATTACGCAAGATAAAAAAGTAAAACACAATAAGATTTTTCTCATAAATTAAATTTTAGCAAGGGGGCAAAATTACAAATTTTAAATAATTCTTAACGCAATATTTAAATGCATTGAATATATTTTTTCTTTTTTCATATATTTGGAAAAAAGTTTAGCATTATGATTAGAACATA
>JAUNTR010000097.1:0-5307 GCA_030538575.1 Cruoricaptor ignavus
AAAAAGCAAAAAGTTTAGTAGGAGGGATTAAAGAGAATTTTCCTTCCGGGTTAGTCGTGTTTTTAGTTGCGTTGCCATTGTGTCTTGGTATTGCATTAGCATCGGGAGCACCACCATTGGCAGGTATTATTGCTGGTGTTGTTGGTGGTATTGTTGTGGGTTATCTTAGTAATTCTCATATTTCTGTTTCTGGTCCTGCGGCAGGTCTTACGGCAATTATTTTTGCAGCAGTAACCGAGTTGGGAACTTTCGAGTTGTTTCTTTGTGCAGGTGTTATTGCAGGACTTATCCAATTGGTTTTGGGCTTTGTAAAGGCAGGGAGTATTTCCAATTATTTTCCTAATAATGTGATTGAAGGAATGCTTGCGGGTATCGGGGTTATTATCATTCTGAAACAAATTCCGCATGCTTTGGGTTACGATGTAGATTTCGAGGGGAGCGAAACGGTATTTAATAATGGTTATAGTTTCGGTGCGATTTCTACTTACGTTTCTAACATAGTAGCATCTATACAACCAGGAGTGGTTATTGTAACTTTGGTTTCTATGGCAGTCCTTTTGGCTTGGGATTATATCCCTGCGTTGAAGAAATTGAAGCTTCTTCCAGGTGCTTTGGTAGCTGTAATTTTAGGAGTTTTAATCAATGAATTTTTTAAACAATCGGGGAGTTCTTTAGCTATCGCTGAAGAGAATTTGGTAAAGCTACCCGTTCCACAATCGGTAAATGATTTGAAAAACTTGGTAACTTTCCCTGCTTTGGATGGTTTCCTAAATCCTCAAGTATGGATTGTTGGTGCTACGATTGCTGTTGTAGCTTCCATAGAAACACTATTGTGTATAGAAGCAGCAGATAGAATGGATAAAAAAAGAAGAATTACAGATACCAATTTGGAACTTAGAGCCCAAGGAATAGGGAACTTAATCAGTTCTTTTATCGGTGGTTTGCCAATGACATCCGTAGTGGTAAGGTCTTCTGCCAATGCCAATTCGGGAGCGACTAGTAAAGTATCTGCAATTATACACGGTGTTTTATTGTTGTTGTGCGTACTTTCAATTCCTGTGTTGCTTAATAAAATTCCGTTGGCAACTTTGGCAGCAGTCCTTATTTTAGTTGGTTACAAGTTGGCGAAGCCTGCTACAGTTATGCATTTTTGGCATAAAGGGAAATATCAATTCGTACCATTTATTGCTACTATTATTGCGGTAGTTGCAACCGATTTGCTGAAAGGTGTAGGTATTGGTATGGCAATCGCTATTTTCTACATCCTTCAAGGTAATATGAAACGTGCATACTATTTCAGTAGAGAGGAATTGGAGGAAGCTGATGAAGTAAATCTGAAATTGGCAGAAGAGGTTTCTTTCCTAAATAAAGCAGCGATTAAAAAAACCTTGAAGAACATTAAACCAAATTCTAAAGTGATTATTGATGCGAAAAGCACATCTTATATTACTTCTGATGTTATAGAATTAATCGAGGATTTTGCGAATATTCGTGCGAAAGAAGAAAATATAGAAGTAGAGCTTTTAGGGTTCCGTACTTCTTACAGAGATTACGAGCAAGACCAACATTCTCATATTGCTATCAGCCATAGAAGGGCAATGTAAAATTATAACTAAAATAAATATTATAACTACAAAAGCAATAGGTAGTTTTTAATTTTAAAATCATTTTAATAATCAAATTATCAGTATTTTATTAAAAGTTTATTTTAACTTTTGATAAACTAAGTTAATAAATAATAACAATCTAAAATTATAAAAAAATGAAAGCACATACATCTGAAACACAAGCGACCATTACGCCAGATAAAGCAATACAGTTTCTGACAGAAGGAAACCAAAGATTTGTAAACAACCTGAAAGTAAACCGTAATCTATTAGAGCAAGTAAACGATACAACCGAAGGGCAATGGCCGTTTGCCGTAATTCTTAGTTGTATAGATAGCCGAACTTCTGCGGAGCTAATTTTCGACCAAGGTTTAGGCGATATTTTCAGTATTAGAATTGCGGGGAATTTTGTAAACCAAGATATCTTGGGTTCGATGGAATTTGGGTGCAACGTAGCGGGTTCCAAACTGGTAGTTGTTTTGGGACACAGCAAATGCGGTGCCTTAAAAGGCGGTTTGGATGCTGCACAAATAGAGGATTTGGGAATGGATAATCTTAATCATCTCATTTATCATTTCGACCCATTAATTGAGGATATTATAGAAGATGGGGAAGAAAGAACTTCTAAAAATGCAGACCTTTTGGAGCGACTAAATGTTCATAATGTGAAAAATACCATTGAGGATATACGACACCAAAGCTCAACCCTAAGAAAGCTGGAAAAAGAAGGGAAAATAAAAATCGTAGGAGCTAATTATGATGTGGAAACCGGTGTGGTAACTTGGTTGTAAAAAATAAATAAAGACTGGTGAAATTGCCAGTCTTTTTATAGAAATTATATTTTGTAGTAAGCGAATGAAAATCTATATCTTTAGCTTTTTTTCCTGTAAGTAAAGCGAATGAGCAGTTTAGTTCGATACATGAACTACGTCATTTATAGATGCTTTTTTCTATTTTTGTAAAAATAGGTTTTTATGGGAATCCCGACTTTGGGATTCCTTTTTTTAAATGGTAAAGTCCTGATAAACGGGTTATTTCAACTTTACTGTCACCACTTCGCCATCCTCTTTTACCTCTACAAAAAGTTCTAAAAAATCAGAATGTCCCACGCTATATTGCTCTGGTCTATAGTAATCTACCCTGCTGCCATAACTGCCGTAGCTACTCCCTGTATAACGATTGTATTTGTGTGTTAAACTATAATTTAGCGTAGCCCAAAGATAGTATTTACCAGGCCTCATGTCGGGAAAGGTAAATTCTCCCGAGCTATTGCTAATAGCTTCTAATCTATATTTATAAGCATTATTATGCATATAGACGTATTTATTTTTCTTGGGATTATTCAGAGATTTATCTTTCCAAAGTTTATAATATTCTTCAAAATAAGGTGTTACGGGGAAAAGCTGTATTAAGACTTTGTTTGCCAATACTTTTTTTCCAACCTTCATTCCATAGCCATTTTTGGTTCTGGTAAATGCAACTCCTTGTATTTTTCCTTTTCCTATTGCTAGAGCATTTTTGGTTTGTATAGAATCGAATTTTTGTTTCGGGTGCGTAACGACTTGGGAAGCCTTTCGTTTCTCAGCTTCTTTTACAGATTTTTCAGGTTCTACGTATTGTGCGAAAGTGGTAGAAATGCCAATAAATAAAGTGAATAGGGTGCTAAGTGTTTTCATAAGCGTTTTTTATTTTCAATGTAAAAAGATATTTACTGTTTCATATTTGTTTTTTTAATCAATTAAATTGAAGTAAAATTACAAAAATAATACAAGTAATCATTAAAAAATATAAAAAAGCCAAAGCATTTTTTCGCTTTGACTTTTATTTATCGCTTAAATTTTATTTTCAGGATAAGAGTTTCTGAAAATTATTATTGGACTTTCACATCATCTATTTGGAAGTTGGTTGTAACCGTTGTATTCCCTGTATATTCAAAGAAGATATGACCTTTACCTGTTGCAGGAATAGTAAACTCGCCACTATCTGTAAAGTTGGCATCATAACCATTTGCAAGACCAACAGCAATTGTAAATTTATCTGTAATATCTGTAAGGTCTGCTATATTTACTTCTCCACCAGCAACATAAGTAGTAGAGTAATATACTTTCAGTACAGAACCTGTATTGTAACCTGCTTTCGATTTGAAAGACAACTTAGAAGAACCTGTAAACTCTACTGGCATAATAAAGAATGTGTTGATGTCTTTATTAGCTCTAAAAGCAGATGCTTGCATATATTTGTTTCCACCAAAAGATTTTTCTTCCCAATATCTATCACCTACTTTTGCATAGTTGATGTATTTAGGATCATTGATAATATTAAAGTTACCTGTTACTGCAAGGTTTTCAAAATCTTCGGAAAGTGTAGTAGCGTAAGTCATATTTTCACCACCTAATATACCAACGGCAAATCTTGTCCCCGTGAAATCCACATCTTTTATTCCACGGATATAGAACTGCCAACTAACATTCGCACCTGATGTATATTTGCTAATTACGGTAGTTAAATTCCCACTACCAGTTGGCATTACTTGTGCTGCAAAGTTTGCAAAACCACTATTTCTTAGCACAGCGGTGTTACCATCTTTATCTACAATACCTCTGTCTAAAGTTTGTCTATTTACAGCATCTCCATAAGTTAGTGTGCCATTAGCTTCGGAGAATTGTACGTCTTTTATAGTAACTAAGGTATTTAGGTATTTGTCTTGCGTAGCTTCTGCTAAGGAATTAAGCTCTACAGGTACTATAGTAGCAACTTCCATTGTATTGCCATTGCAAACACCAGATATAAAGTTTCTCATTTGTGTACCTGGTAGATAACCTGTTGGCGTTGTAAAACCAAGTTTTACAACACCTCTATCAATCCCAACGGAAAGACCTTTAGCTTTCACTCGTACTTTTGCACCAATTGGATAATCCTCGTATAGGAAAGTTTTATTGATGGCAATCTGTATCCCAGCGGTTGGGTTTTCAGCCTTATCTTGTATAGAAAGAGATTTGTAGAAGTTTCCTTCTTCATCGGAGGATACTACATAACCTTCGAAGATTAGGTCATCTTCTATCACATAATTACTCACAAAATTTACAGGAGTAGGTGCCAATGCTTTTATTTCCTCAATAGTAGTATTGGGTTCTGCAAATTGGTTGGTACACAAAATTGCAGGGACATCGTATTTATCGTCTTGTACGCAAGAGGTTAGTGCTCCAAAACCAAGAAGAGCAACTAATGATATTTTTAATAATGAATACTTTTTCATTGTTTTGATATTTCTAAAAAAAAATTAAAATCTAAATTGAAGGTTAATGAAATAAGAGCGTCCCATAGTGTACCAATATCTCGGTGCAAAGTTTGGAGTCTCTCTATCAAAGTCTCTACTGAAAGAAGCAAAGTTTACGTTTCTGGTTTGCTCGAAACCACCTGTAACATAGTCTCTATTATTCAAGACATTGTTTACCGTTGCTGTAATTAGGACGTAATATTTGCCAATAATCCAAGATTTCCCAGCATTTACGTTAATAAAATAAGCATTTGGTAATTTATGTTGTGCGGTAACTCTTCTTAGTTCACTTTCTGTAATTCCTGCATACGGTGTTCCTGTATTTGGGTTATTTACAAAGAAATCTGAACGGATAACCGGAGATGGATCTAAGAAATTGTTTCCAAGATAATTCCAGTTAGCACCTACCCACCAGTATTTTGG
>JAUNTR010000097.1:5407-7336 GCA_030538575.1 Cruoricaptor ignavus
CTAAGAAATTGTTTCCAAGATAATTCCAGTTAGCACCTACCCACCAGTATTTTGGACTGTTGTATCTTAGACCTACGGAATAAGCTTCTTGTGGCGTTCCACCTTGGCGGAATCCTTTGATATAAGATTGCCCGTAATTGATGTAAGTTTGCCCATTGCTGAAAGTTCCTATAGCATCTGAAAGGAAATATACATTTGGTTTGTTTTCGTAAGAGTATTTACCATAACTTGCCAAACCGTTTAGGGAAAGGGTTGGTGTTACTTTTACTTCCAAACCAAGTTCTGCGCCTATGTTTTTGCGTTCCACATTAGACATTACTTGCGTTACAAAAGCACTTTCTACTTCGCTTGTTGTTCCTTCTTCCACTGTATTGGTTAATCTGATACCATCTGCAAAGAACCTTTGTACATTGGTATCATTATACGTGTTTACCAAATAAGCTGTAGCTCTTACTTTTACAAACGGAGATGAAACTACGTAGCTAATATCGTTAGCATTTACCACAGTATTCTTTATGTTCGGAGCGGTTACATTGTTCAATCTTGCATTGATGAATAAGTCTTCTAAGAAAGGTGCTTGGGAGAAATAAGCTCCGTTGTATATCAAGAAATTTCTACCATCTATTTTATATACGATTTGTCCTTTCAAACCAAAATTAAAAAACTCGTGATTTTTAGATTTTCCGTAGGAATCCTTATAAAGATAGTTAAGGAACTTACCTTCTCTGTTATTTGTAGTATAAGATGCTAAGGCAGATACAAATACATCAAATTTATTTAGATTTACTTTTAGTGACGGATTTATTTTTACATCCTGTCTGCGGAAAGTGTAATCGTAGCCAATTTTATCGCCTACCACTTTACCCACTTTATCTTCACCTTCATTAAATAATCCTGAAAGTAAAGGCTGGTTTCTCGCCGCAAAAGGATCTCTGTTTAGTGCGAAATCTGCACCCAATAAATCTTTTACCTCACGGTATTGGTCAGAGTAATAGTTTTGGTAATGTACATTGAGGAGGAATTTTACATTATCCGTAAAGTTGTGGATAAAGTGTGTTCCCACATTCCAAATTTTATCATCTACCACATCGTTTACCAAATAGTATAAAGCTCTTCTACCGGTTTGCCCGTAGTGGTTTTCTATATTTTGTGCAGCATTTGCCCGATAGAGTTTATCCCAATTGATTTGGGTGTATTCTTGGTCATTATTTATCCATCGGTCTGTCCATGCAGCACCATCTACCAACTGATCTACACTTGGGTTAGCCAAACCTGCGTAGTAGCTCGGTAGGTTTCTGTAATATAGTGGCGAAGGATTTTGCACATTTTGCCAATCCAATCTAGAGCCTTTATCTTTACCGAATTGATAAGAAACGGTTGTCCAAAGTTCAGATTTATCGCTAATTTTCCAGTAATCCGAAAGTTGTATCAATGGCTGGAAACCTTTTCTTACCCTTTCACTTCTTTTTTCACCATTTTGCCATCCCCAATAGGCATTGTATTTTATACCTCTGTAGTCATAAACTTCCTGTGTTGCAGGGCTTGCGGTGGAACGTCTGTACGGAGATGCAATAACATTCAAAGCTAATGTATGTTTGTCATTTACTTTTTTCTCTATTCCCAAATAGCCACCGTATGCATCATAGAAAGTTCCTTCTTGCCAGCCTTCCTCTGCCCATCTTCTGGCAATCATTCCAGTGAAAGCCCAACCTTTTTTATTCATTCCAGAAGAAAATCTGTACGATAATCTGTGGTTGTAATTTCTATTGGTAAGCGAGTAGGTTAGTTGGCTGCCTTTGCGGTATTCGCTGGCTTTCATATTTTTGTAAACTACACCACCTGCACCACCAAAAGCGTATTCCGAAGGATTGTGGTTGGTTGCAATTTCTGGGTAGCGGGTAATTTCGTTTAGTCCGCCCCATTGTCCGA
>JAUNTR010000098.1:0-3634 GCA_030538575.1 Cruoricaptor ignavus
CCCCAATCTTTTTTCGCTACGGAATCGTCTATAGATGCGGGCCAAGAGTCTGCTATCGCTTGTCGGAAATCAGGTTGATAATCAATCTCAAAATTTGGGATTTCCTTTTTTATTTCCTCGGCCAATTCTTTTGGTGTGAAACTCATTCCCCCCAAATTGTAAGAAGTACGCACGGTAAGGTCGTCTTTCGGAGCTTGCATTAGTTGTAGTGTGGCGTTTATCGCATCGTCCATATACAGCATTGGCATTGCTGTATTTTCAGAGATAAAACTGGTGTATTTGCCCTTCTCCAATGCTTCGTAGTAGATTTCCACAGCGTAATCTGTTGTTCCTCCACCAGCTGGCGTTTTCCAAGAAATAAGCCCAGGATAGCGGATGCTTCGTACATCTACACCGTATTTGTCATAATAATATTCGCACCATTTTTCGCCAGCTAATTTGGATATTCCGTAAACCGTAGTTGGGTTAAGAACCACATCTTGCCCCACGTTTTCCTTTGGAATTCCTTTTCCGAAAACGGCAATAGAACTTGGCCAAAATAGTTTTTTTATCAATCCTTCTTTTGCCATTTCACAGAAATTGATGAGCGGTTCTACGTTCAGTTTCCAAGCGAAAAGTGGCTGTTTTTCGGAAGTTCCGGAGAGTAACGATGCCAAATGATACACCGTAGTTATCTCATAATCTTTTATGATTTGGCGAACCAATTGGGTATTGGTAACATCCATTCTTTCATAATATTTAGCTTTTGTAGTGGTTTTATCCCATCTATCCAAGCCCGATGCGACTACATTTTCTTCCCCGTGTAGTTCTATTAGTTTATTGGTAAGCTCCGTTCCTATTTGCCCGAGAGCTCCTGTTATAAGTATTTTCTCTGTTGAATGATTCATCAGCTTATTATTTTTTGTAGAAATACAAATTTAATAAAAAAAAGGTTCACTCGATAATTTTATTGTAAATAAAATATTTTAGCTTAACTTTTAACCCATTTGAACTGATACATCGTGTCGGGTGTTGCAATACGGTCGGTTATACGTTGCAATCTCATAGGCAGTTTCATAAGGAATTCTTGGGCTTTTTGGGCTTTTTCATTAAGTCCTGAGATGTGTTCTATTTTCCAATCGTCCAACAATTCTTTTAGGATATCTATATAATCTTGTGCGGTGTAAACCATACAGCGTTGTGCCGCATCGGAAAAATGTTCCCAAAGTTCGCCTGCTTTTTGTCCGCTTTCTCGCATTAGGTGGGCAGGCATTACAATTTTTTTTCTCATCATATCCTCAAAAGCGAGCATCATTTCAGAGGCATCTAACTCGAAAATTCTGGTGATAAAATGTTTGTACGCTTTGGCGTGTCTGGCTTCGTCTGCTGCGATTACGGCACACATTTTTGCCAGTTTTTTGTTACCACTTTGCTTGGCAAAAGTTCCCACTCTGCGATGTGAAATATTGGTAGCAGTTTCTTGGAAACTGGTATAAACAAAATTACGATAAGGATCCATACTCGTTCCCAAATCGAACCCGTCTTGGATTAGATATTGTGTAGTAACCTCCATTTCACGCATATTTACACGACCGCAGAGGTAGAGGTATTTGTTTAGCAAATCGCCGTGTCGGTTTTCTTCGGCAGTCCAGTTTCTTACCCATTTGCTCCAACCTGTGTTATTTTCTTGGTCTATACCATCGATTCCCATAATCCAGCTTTCGTAGCTCGGCAAAGCCTCTTCGGTAATGCAATCGCCGATAAGGGTTACAAACAAATCGTAATCCATAAAATGGGCGAAATGTTGCAACTCTTCTAAATCGTGTTTGAAGTTTTCGCTACTTGTATCTGGTAGAAAATCAGATGGTTGCCATATTTTTTCTACGGGAGTTAAAAATTTTTCGATGAATGTATTCACTTCTTTTCCAAGGTTTTTCATCACCTCTAATCTTACCAATTTATTGTACATTTTTACTTTTTAAATAGATTGCTAATATAGTGATATTATTTAAAGCATAATATTATTCTTGAAATTTTTTTTCCACCAAATTATCTTGAATAAAGTTTGCTTGCTTTTTTTTAAAATTAAAATAAAGATAATCAGTTGATTAACCTCTGAAAAAAATCAAAAACTCCTATTCTTTTTCAAAAAAAGCAATAGAACTGCCAATCCAAATAGCATCTTTCTTGTTGAAACTCACATTTGCCATTTCTACTTTGGTCATTCTCACCAAGTTATCCATTAGTTGTGGTAGGTCTTCATTTTCTTTCCACAGATAAAGCATACGAATTTCGGCTTTGGATTTTTCTCCGTTTATATCTTCAAATAGAGGAGCGTACTGTACTTTTTTTTGTAGAATATAATTTTCCTTATCTGTAATTTGAGCAATTTCCGCTGAAGTTGGACTAAGGTTTACACCACTTCCTGCAAAGGAAAATAGAGGCTTTAAGACAAAATTATCTAAATTTTCGTGTGGTGGGAAATCTTTCAAAAAGTAACTTTTCGGGATAAATTGATGACTTAGTTTAGGCAAAATATATTTGGAAACTTTGAAAAACCAATTCGGGTGCGTAACCCAATTTACATCTACTTCTTCCCGAAAATCGAATTCGGTTTCCAAGTCGGGAATTTGTTGCAGCTCATCAAAAATAACACGATTGTAAATGCGATGGATTGGGATTTTTGTTCCATCTTTTTCGTAATATAGTTTTTTACCGTCTTTTTTTACTTTCGTTAGACAAAGCGTTTTTATGCCGAGATATTTTTCGGTTAAATAAAAATCGATATTGGTTTTTTGTTTTTCAGGAAAAATTTCTAAAAGCACCACATTTTCCGGATTTTCATTTGCAACAATAATATCTTTCATAATTTGCAAATACTCGGATTTTGAGAGCGGGTTTTTCAATGGCTCACAAAAAGGGAAGGCTTTTATAATCGATTCTTTATATGCTTCGTTATAAGTATATAATGCGGGAAATGCTTGTAACTCTATCAGTTGAGGTTCTGCATCGCCATTTTCGTTTTTGCAGATTCCGAAATCTATTACCAAGAAATGTGGTTTTTCGGTATCATTGGGAACGCGGCAATTTTCCGGAATGGCATTTTGCAGTTCGGCATTCGGTATTTTTTTTATTTGATGAATAATGCTTTCGCAGGCATCAACCAGTTTTTCCTTGAAATCGGAAGAAAGAAAAATCGGACTTTCGGAAATGCGAAATCCACAAGAAATCCCTGCATTTTTTTCAATATCATTTATTACTTGTTCGTATTTTTCTTGCGAAAATTCTTGGTTAAATTGTTCTCTATATTTCCTAATCATATTTTTGTGTTAGTATTTTTTATGTGGATTTCAGATTATGCCATAGCATATTTTTCTGTTATTTTTTTTGCAGCGTGTTTCAAAAATCTTGGTAAAATTTCTTTTTGGGTAAGGTTTATTTTATCCTCATTATCTAATCGGTCTATGGTTTCCAAGTATTTTTCCACTCCGAAATTCTCTATCATTGCAGCTCTGTTTTTGTCATCTTCCAGATTTTTCATCATTCCTTCTGGGTCGGCTTCTGGGTGAAATTGTGTGCCAAAAATCTCATCGGAAAATCGGATTGCCATAATGGCTCTTTCTAAATGAATGTGCGGACGTATTTTTTCTAAAGC
>JAUNTR010000098.1:3734-7305 GCA_030538575.1 Cruoricaptor ignavus
AAAAAATCGCTGTATTTATTTTCCCATTCGTAGCCTTCTCTATGCGGAGTTCCAGGTCCACCCGAAGAGATAAAAATATCGAAATCTTCCACTTTTGGGATTTCATTTTTGTATCTTACATCAAAGATTTTTATCTCTACCTTGTCTTCAGATTGTTGTTTGAAGGCATTGGATATTTCTACAATATTACGCATTCCTTGGTTGATGTGGTTATTATTCATATCCAATAATGCAAGTTTTATCGTCTTCATTTTAGTAGGGTTTTCATAAAAAATAAAGGTGCAAAAATAGTGTATTTTATTCTAATCGGTATGATGCGTAATTCCGTATTCGGTTTCGGCAATCATATAATCTACAACACGTTTCAGGTCTTTGGTTTCTTCAAATATTTGGAGTTGTCGGTCGGCTCCTGTTCCTCGTTTCAGCATAGTCCAAACGTAGTTTATTTCATTTCTGCTTCCTAAATCATCCACCACATCATCTATAAATTCCAGCAGTTCTTTTAATAAAAACTCAAAGGGCAGAGATTCTTCTTTTCCAAAATCTATTAAATGAGCATTGATGCCGTTTTTTGCAGCCCTCCATTTATTCTCGGTAATCATCAGTCTTCTATAACTTCTGAAAGTCAGGTTTTGCTCGTGTAGTTTGTGTATTTTTGCGGTAAGTGCTTGCATAATAGCGGCTAAGCAAATGGTTTCGTCTATCCTTAGTGGCATATCGCAAATCCTAAATTCTATGGTTGGATAAAAGGGATGAACCCGCAAATCCCACCATATTTTTTTAGCATTGTCTATCGTTCCTGTTTTTATCATCACTTGGATATAATTATCAAATTCCGCCAAACTATCGAAATGGCTTGGGATTCCTGTCCTCGGGAATTTTGCAAAAACCTGCTGACGATAAGATTTGAAACCTGTTTTTCTGCCAATCCAAAAAGGCGAGTTGGTAGATAACGCATAGATGTGGGGCAAGAAATACCGTATGGTATTTTGTATTTTTATGCCTTCTTCTCTGTTTGGTATGCCGATGTGTACGTGCAATCCAAAGATAAGATTTTCCCGAGCTACATCTCCCATATCATCTACAATTTTGTCGTAGCGGTGATCGTTGGTAATTTTGCTGGATGTCCAATGCGAAAAAGGATGCGTACCTCCACCGGAAACCCGTAGATTTTGCTCATGTGCAATCTGTATCAGCCGTTGTCTCAGGCTGTATAGTTCTGCTTTTGCTTCGCCGATATTTTGGCAAATACCAGTTTCCATTTCTATTACAGATTCGTGCATCTCGTGTTTTAGATGTTCTTCTAAAACAGATTTTCCACCTTCTATAATTTTGGATACGTGGGATATTAGATCCCGACTTTCTGCATCGATGATTTGGTATTCCTCTTCAATGCCTATGGTGAATCTGTGCATAGTGTTTGATTTTAATTAAAGACTGATTTAATTCAAAACCTAAAATCCAAAATTTAAAGTCCTTTTACGAAATCTCCCCATTGTATATTTGGTTTTCCGGGTTTGTAATCTTTGGCTTTTTCTATCGCGAGTTTTGCGGCGTGTTCTACAATCCAAGCAAAGTTTTCTTCGCCTACGGAATTGATGTCGGCATCTGGTGCAGGATTGCAAAAATCTATCGCATAGGGAATCCCATCTCTCACAGCAAATTCTACGGTATTGAAATCGTAACCGAGAGCTTTGTTCATTTTTAGGGTATATTCGGTAATTGTTTTCAGTAGTTTTTCTCGCTCTTTGCCTTCGGTTTTATGTGTTGTGGCGTAGCGTAAATGGTGCGGATTTCTTGGTTCGTATGGCATAATGTGTACATATTTTCTGCCAAGGCAATATACTCTATAATAATCTTCGAACACGATTTCCTCCTGAACCATCATTACCAATTGCTCGGTTTCGCTTAGTTTTTCCCAAAGGTCTTCGGGGCTTTCGCATCGGTACACATTTCGCCAACCTCCGCCATCGTGTGGTTTCATATAGCATGGGAAACCCACATATTGGAAAATGTAATCCCAATCCAAAGGGAATTTCATATTACGAAAAGAAGTTTCTTCTGTATTGGTTGGTCTTTGGTGAGAAGGCAACAATACGGTATTTGGCAATGGAATACCGAGTTTGCTCATTAGGGCATTGTTGAAAAATTTCTCATCTGCACTCCACCAAAAAGGATTATTGATGACGTAAGTTCCGTTTAGGGCGGCGTTTTTCAGATAAGCTCTGTAGAAAGGGACATCTTGCGAAATGCGATCTATAATTACAGCGTAACCATAATCTACACCTTGTTCCAGTTTATCTATTTTTACTGGTTCAGCCACAATTTCGCCTTTGCCCAATTCGTTTACTTTATCTATGAAAGCCCAAGGAAAAGTATCTTCCATCCCGAATAGTATTCCTATTTTTTTAGCCATAATTTTATTTTTTTTAAGTTAGTTGATGTAATCTTTTTTTATAATTGAGTGATGAATTTTTGCTTTATTCTTATTTTTAGTAAAAGTTTTATTTACCGAAGAAACGACCTATAAACATCGGGAAAACCATCCTCCAAAGAGGCCAATCGTGGTTTATCCATTTTCGCTCATCATACCAATGGTTAATGCCTTTGGCGTTTAATATGGCAGACATTTCTTTGTTTTTGTCCAAGCAAATATCTTGGTCAGATGTGCTTAGAACGATATGTATATGTTTGTATCTCCAAGCATCGTCATTTTTTACAAACTCGTTTGGACAATTAAAATACACCAAATCATCATTATAACCATCCATAAAACTTCGGATATTGAACGCCCCTGAAAGGCAAAACAAATGCGAAACCAAATCGGGAAAACGAAAGGCAAAATTCGCTGAATGATAACCACCAAAACTGGCTCCTGCTACGGCAATGCGGTGGGTTTGGTGTATTCTTTGCAGATACGGAACAAATTCTTTAACCAAAAATTGTACATATAATTCGTGGTTTTTTATGCGATCTGCGGGGTGTAGATTTTTATCGTACAAGCTAATTTTGTCTATGGTTTGTATATTGTACAATTTTACCAAACCTTGTTCTATAAACCAGTTGATGCTGTCGTTTAGTCGGAAATCGTGGTTTTGCGTGTACGAACCTTGAGAGGTTGGGAACATAAGAATTGGATAACCATAATGTCCCGTAATTTCTACAGGAAGGCTTATTCCCAAGATATGCGAGTAATAATCGGTATGTTCTATTCTTGGCATTTATTTTTTATTTAAGGTTAGGATGTTGGTTTGTCTTTCGGGGGTAAAATACTTAGAAATTTGTTATTTATTTCTTCAGAAATATGATCCAAATGTTCTTGTATTACGATTTCATTTTCAGATTTTAGCACCATTCCTATATGGTGTTTTATAGGTAAAAATTTTACAATTTCAGGGGCTTTAAAATCTTCGTAATTTGGATTTTCCTCTTTGCTAAGTGCGATTAATAAACCTGCTGAAAAATCCGTAGTTTCTCCTATTTCGTAGGTTTTATTTTTCAGAACGGCATTTTCTATTTTTGCCCATTCTTTCCAAATGTTTATTCCCGTAGAAGCCTCTACCAAATCGGG
>JAUNTR010000099.1 GCA_030538575.1 Cruoricaptor ignavus
CTTATGAGTTGGAAGTCATCAATACCGCACAAAAAGGCGAACAGATTAATGACATTATGAACAATAAAGAGGTAAAACTAAATGTGCAAGATTATTGGGAAATGTACAAATTTTATCTTTTATTGATTTTGGTTATTTTAGCCATAATATTCCTAATTTGGCAATTGGTAAAATACGGTAAAAAACGAGCATCTTCACCCGTTGTTACAACCAACCAAACCCTGAAACAACTAGAACAACTGAAAAAGAAAAAATACATAGAAAGTGAAAATTACAGATTATTTTATGTGGAATTGATAGAGATTTCCCGAAATTTCATTACCAAACAATATCAAATCCCAGCAGATGTTTTATTAACCGATGATTTAATTAATGTAATTAAACAAAACCAAACTATTTCCACAGAAAATGAAAAAATAATAGAAGACATCTTCACCAGAGGAGATATGGTAAAATTTGCGAAAACCTTTCCCGATAAGGAAATAATGACGCAAGATTTCAACCATATAAAACTTTTTGTAAAACAATCGTCCAAAGATTTGGAGTTCGAAAACCTTAGAAAAAATGCCTGATTTTAATTTCCAATTTCACAGTCCTTGGTTTCTATTGCTTTTCCTGTGCCTTATTCCTTTAATTATTAAAGATTTAAAAAAGAAAAAAGAAAAAGGAATAAAAGTACCGACCATACAATCTATGAAAGGAAGCCAAAGTTTTACCGCTGTTCTTTTATTTTTAAAATGGACTAAATATATTGTGCTTTCCTTACTGATTTTGGCACTTGCAAGACCACGAACTTTTACGATTTCCAATGAGCAAGATGATGCCAAAGGAATAGATATTATGCTAACCGTAGATGTTTCGCTAAGTATGCTGTCCAAAGACCTAAACCCCGACCGATTGACGGCTTTGCAAAACATTGCAGTTAATTTTGTAAAAGAAAGACCGGGCGACAGAATTGGGCTTGTAACCTACTCTGGCGAAGCGATTGCGAAAGTACCGATTACCACAGACCACCAGATTTTAATAGATGAAATAAAAAATATAGATCCGATGGAACTAACGCCTGGCACGGCAATTGGCGAAGGACTATCGGTTGCCGTGAGCCACCTGCGACATAGCAAAGCGAAAAGCAAAGTAATTATCCTAATGACCGATGGCGTAAACACGATAGAAAACGCAATGCCACCACAAGTTGCAGCAGATTTGGCACAAGCCAATAATATAAAAGTGTATACCGTAGGAATTGGAACCAATGGCTACGCACTGATGCCCACAAATATAGATATTTTTGGCGACCTTATTTTTACGGAAACCGAAGTGAAAATAGATGAACCAATGCTGTTGGATATTGCAAGAAAAACGGGCGGAAAATATTTCAGAGCAACCTCCAACTCGCAATTGGCAGAGGTTTATAATGAAATTAATCTAATGGAAAAATCCGAGGTAAAATCTACCAAACTCTACAATTATACCGAACATTTTCGCATATTTTTATGGTTAGCATTAATCATTTTATTGATAGATGCAGTTTTGCGTTGGATATTCTTTAAATCTGTATTATAATGAACTGGACTTTAGGTAATTATTGGTATCTTTTTCTTTTAATTCTCATTCCTATTTTAGGATGGATGATTATTCGTTTCTTGAAATGGAAAAACGAAAGAAGAACCGATTTCGCTGACCAAAGATTTATAAAAGAGCTTTTCCCGAAAAATACTTGGTTTGCAAAAATATTTCCTGTATTATATCTATCAGCATTTATTTTTTTAATTTTCGCGATTGTAGATTTGCTTAGCGGACAAGAAGAAATGGAAAGCCGACAGAAAATGAATAATGTAATTTTTATGCTCGATTTATCCAATTCTATGAATGCTGAAGACGTTGCTCCTAACCGTTTGTCCGTTGCTAAAAACGTAATGATAAACACCTTGGAACATCTGAATAATGACAGAGTGGGCATCGTGGTTTTTGCAGGAGATTCTCGTTCCATAATGCCTTTAACCACAGATTACACCGCTGCTGAAACTTATATACAAAGTTTGGAAACCACCACAATACAAACGCAAGGCACCGATTTTTTGAAAGCAATAGAAACCTCAATAAAAAAACTAAAAAACGTACCGAAAAACTCCCGCCAAATCGTCTTGATTAGCGATGGTGAAGACAACGAAGGCAACGATAAAGCTGCGATGAACTTGGCACAAAAAGAAGGCGTGAAAATCATCAGTGTAGGTGTAGGAACGGAAGATGGAGCTCCGATTCCCGATTACATCTACGGGCAACTGATGGGCTACAAACAAAATAGAAATGGCGAAACGGTAATCTCTAAACGCCAAACCAAAGCTTTGCAAGCACTTGCTGATGGAACTGGCGGAACGTACATCAACGGGAATGAACTGAATAATGCTACGAAACAAATTGTGCAAAGTATCAACTCGGGGAATGGTTCTTCTACGATTATGGTGCAATCCCAAAATGCGGTACGATATTATCAGTATTTTCTTGCGGTTTCAGTATTTTTATTTTTCGTAATTTTTCTACTAAATCCTAAACGAGATTTTAATATTTGAGAGGAAAGAACAAAGAGACAATAGAAAATCCATCCAAAATTCTGGATGGATTTTTACATCAATTATTAACTTTTAATTTTTTTGTTTTAGTTAGCTTTCTGCCAAGTTTGGGTTTTCACTGTAATTCCTAACTTTATTGCTTTTACTTTCAGTGTATTACCATCTCTTAGCAACTCGGTTTTATAAGATTTACCATCCTTAGGATTTGTAATCGTACCTCCTACGAATTTATTTCCTTCTTTCTTTACATTTCTAATAATTTCCAAGCCAATAAGCGGTTTATTTTTTCTGTCGTCGGAACATTTTACACAATTGTTATTTTCTGGTTTTTGCATCAGTTGCAAAATTTTGCCGTAATATTTGCCATCAGATTTTTTAAAGATTTCCACCACCGATTTGGTTTCTCCCGTTTCATCGTCTATGGTTTTCCATTTTCCTTCGATTTGTGCAAAAGAAAATGTGGTAAAGAATAGTGCTACAAAAGCGAACAGTATTTTTTTCATTGTTAAAGATTATTTATTAATTAAAATTTTATTCGATAAAAATAATTAAAAAAATTTAAACACCAAATTTATTTTCAATTTAATCTCAATAAAATTCATCAATTACAAAAAATAAAAAACTAAACAATTGTTTACATTTTCAATCTTCAATCTTTACAAGATACGTTTCAGACAGCTGTTCGGCTCTTTTTTTCGGATTTAGAAATTTTAAGGAAAGTCGGGTAATTCTAAAATTTTTCTCCGTTCTCAGAATGCTATATTTTCTTTTAAAATTCTTCAACTCATCATCATAAACCAATGCAATATCGCCTTTTTTCAACTGGTTTTCCGTTACTCTCGGTGTATTTTTTTTGGTATAAAAATCGAAAGCCCAAGACTCGTTTCCGCTCAGCATATAGATATTTTCTTTATCGATATTATTTTTATTCACATATTCTGCCAACTTCAAACCTCCCTGAAACTGAGTGAGAACTGGATAAAATTGTGTATTGAGAAACAAATTAACCGCCACAGCAAACCACAAAGAAACCAAAGCGTATTTTGTAAAAAGTGAATCTTTTCTAATGATATTTAAAAATAAAAACACAAATCCCAAAACTGTAACGAACAACAAAATCGGATTGTAAAGTCCTGTAAATGCAATAATTAAAAGAATTACACCAACCACCGAAGCTGTAATAACCACCAATTGTACCAACCACAAAATTTTTATTTTTTTCTTATCTTGATTAAGGAAAAGTTCCTGCAAATACGATGCGGTTAATACAGCTAAAACCGCCATTAATCCGTTCAAATAATGTGGCAATTTGAACTGCGATGTACTGAAGACCAACATTACCAACCAAAAACCACCGAGCGTAAGAAATTCTTTGCCTTCTATTTTTTTAAATTTATTTTGAATAAAAAATTTCGACCTTGCAAAAACGCCAAGATAAAACAACAAGGAAAATGGTAAAAACGCCCAAAGTAATGTATGGAAAAAGAAAAAATAATCTGGACTGGTTTTCTCGAAACCTGTTGCTGTAAGGCGATCTACACTTTGTCCGAAAAGAATAAACCGAATGCCTTCCTCACCAAACTGATGATGATAAGCGTACAAAACCGGTGAAATCCCAACAAAAAATATGAATGCAGAAATTAGCAATTTCAGATTGAAAAATCGCCACCATTCCCGAGAATAAAGCAAATAAGAAAATACGGAGAAACCGATAATCACAACAGGCATCAATCCTTTGGAGGAAAAAGCAACCGCTGCTCCCAAACCTGCCAATGCTGCACTAAGCCAACTTTGGGTTTTTATAAATTTTGTAAATTGCCAAATCCCAAAAATCACAAATCCTGTAAGAACCGCATCGGTACGAACATCGTGAGCGGACAAAATAATGGTTTGTGCCGATAGAAAAATAAGAGCCGCCAAATCGCCGATATAGTTTTTAGGATAAAGCAAATCTGCCAATTTCTTTGTAGAAAATGCTCCCAAAACAATACACAACAACGCTGGAATACGGTAAGCAATATGGTTTATCCCAAATAATTTCATAGAAATTGCAGATAACCAAAAATGCATATGCGGTTTGTCCAAATAGGGGTTTTCGCCTTTATACAAATTCAGAAAATCGTTGTTCAGAGCCATTCGCATTGCCATACTTGCGTGCTGTGCGGAATCGTTTTGCATTAGCGGAACCAATAACCCTAAAACATAAACCACTGAAAACCCGATATATAAAAATAATATTTGAGTTTTGGAAAGCAAAATATTTTGTTTCATTAATAAAGTAAGTTTTTTAGTATTTTTGCAGAAGTTTCATATTGCAAATTTAGCAAATCAAAATAAACAAATGAATCCTAATAAATTTTATTCCTTAGTTATCCCAATGTACAACGAGCAAGGGAACGCCACATTGCTGATTGATAAAATACACGATGCAATGCAAGGCTATCGCTACGAACTTATCTTGATAGACGATTGTTCCAAAGACGGCACGGTAAAGGAGATTAAGGAAAAAAATCATCCCAACGTGGTTTTAATAGAATTGAAAAAAAACTACGGACAAAGTTCCGCAATGATGGCGGGTTTCGATTATGCAACGGGCGATTACATCATCACTTTGGATGGCGATTTGCAAAACGACCCATCGGACATTCCTGCAATGGTGGAACTTTTGGAACAAGGAAATTACGATTTGGTGGTTGGTAAAAGGCAAAAAAGAAAAGATTCTTCCATAAGAACTATTCCGTCTAAAATTGCAAATTTCATTATTAAAAATACAACGAAACTGAATATTTCCGACCAAGGTTGTGCCTTGAAAGTCTTTACCAAAGACACGGCAAAAGAGCTAAATTTATACGGAGAAAACCATCGTTTCATTAGTCTGATGGCACATCTAAATGGTGCAAGAATTGCGGAAATGCCCGTAAAACACCACGCAAGACAATTCGGAGAATCCAAATACGGAATGAACCGAACCTTTAAAGTAATTAATGATTTGCTGCTTGTTTTGTTCAACCAAAAATACCTTTCTAAACCAATTTATTTATTTGGAAATATCGGTTTACTTACCTTCACTTTGGGAATGATAATTAATGCTTATTTATTAATAATCAAATTATTAGGAAATCAAATTGGCGGTCGACCACTTCTCATACTTGGTGTACTTTTGGTGTTTATTGGTATCCAATTTTTCACCACAGGAATTATTGTAGATATGCTGATGAAAACCTACTACGAATCGCAAAGCAAACGACCTTTCAACATAAGAAAAATCACCAATTTTGATTCCGAAAAACTCTAAAAAAATAATCCTAAATTCCCTGAAAATAGGGATTAGTTTGGTTTTACTTTTCTTTGTTTTCCGAAAAATCCCTTTCTCGGAAGTGGCCTCACTTTGGCGAACGCTACACTTAGAATTTTTAGTTTTAGGAGCTTTATTTTTTCTTGTTTCACAGATTATTTCTGCCAAACGATTAGATTATTTTTTTGTTGCCAATGGTTTTCATCTTGATTTTAAAAGCAATCTAAGGCTTTATTTTCTTGGGATGTTTTACAATTTTTTTATCCCGGGAGGTATTGGTGGAGATGCTTATAAAGTGTACCTGCTAAACAAAAATTTTAGTTGGAGTGCCAAAAAACTCACGGCTTCGCTTTTTGTGGATAGACTGAGCGGATTACTGGCTATCGGACTGATTATTTGCATTTTAGGATTTATCGCTTTGCCCGATTTCAAATATTATTTTATCCCGATTTTCATTTTGGGATTAGCCGTTGGATATTTCCTTATTACAAAATTGGTTTCTGGTTCAAAGCCTTTGTTTTGGCGAACTTTGGCACTTTCGGTTTTGGTACAATTATTACAAATCGTGTGTTTTGTATTTTTATTAAAAAGCCTTTCCGTAGAAGCTGGATTTTATAAATACGCATTGCTGTTTTTGGCAAGTTCGGTGCTTAGTTTGGTGTCTTTTGCGGGCATTGGCATTCGGGAAATGTTGTTTTTACAAGCCTCGAAATATTTCTCTTTCGAGCCACAATTTTCCGTTTCGGCATCGTTGTTATTTACCGTGATTACGGCATTTTTCTCATTAATTGGATTATATTTTCAACTCACAAAATTAAATTTAAAAAAGAATGAATTTCATTAAAAATAATTTAGCCAATATGTTCACACTCGGAAATTTATTTTCGGGAAGTGTTGGTGCGATACATTTGGTTCTCGGCGATTATCAAACGACGGCGATTTGCATCATTATTTCTTTGGTTTTAGATTTTTTCGATGGCTTTGTCGCACGCCTTACCAAAACCAATTCCAACCTAGGTATACAACTGGATTCCTTGGCAGATATGGTAAGTTTTGGGTTGGTTCCCGGCTTAGCAATGTATAAATTATTAGAACCTTTTGGCAACCAAATATTAGACATTTCATTACCTTTTAATATTCAATATTTGGGACTTTTCATCACCTTATTTTCTTGTTTGCGATTGGCAATTTTCAATTTGGATGACGAGCAAAAATATTACTTTAAAGGTCTGAATACACCGAGCAACACGATTTTGATTTTCGGATTGATGTATGCCTTTTACGAAAACCAATTTTTAGCAACTTTCATTCAAAATCCGATATTTTTATTATTGCTTACTGCACTCAGTTCGTGGCTTTTAGTTTCACCAATTAAGATGATTGCAATGAAATTCAAATCGATGAAAATAGAAGACAACATTCCAAAAAT
>JAUNTR010000100.1:0-5024 GCA_030538575.1 Cruoricaptor ignavus
CTTTGGTATATCATAATAATTAGAGTTTTGTATAATGCAAAAGTACAATGTACAACGATTTTTTTAATTGAGAATAATAAACTGTTATCCTGCTAAATTGTGGTATTTATCTCGGTTTTTTATGTTGGAGATAAAGGGTTTGTCCTGTTTTTAGCATTTCATTATTATTCATTCTGTTTTTGGAATATAATTTTGCTAATTTAATTCCAAATTTTTGGGAAATGCCGTACATTGTTTCGCCTTGTTTTACGGTGTATTTAGCAATGTTTCCGTTGTTGGATTTTGCTTCTAAAAAAATAATATCGTTGGCAACCAATCGTTTTCTGTTCAGGTCATTCCATTTGATGAGTTTGTTTTCCTTTATTCCGTATTTTTTTGCGATAAATGCAATATTGGTTTCAGTTGGGATAATTACGAATTTTTTTGCACCATTAGGATGATTTTTTACTAAAATCCCATTTAGCAATTCGGTTTTGCTTTTTGGCGTTTCTGTCCTTTGTGGGATTGGTTTCGTTTCCGTTTTTTTAGTTGGAATTATAGGCGTTATATTTTTTTTCTCATCATTATTTTTAGCTAAATAATTTTTGTCGTTTTGCAATTCTGGATACAGTTTTAGAATGGTATATTGTGTTTCTTTGGAACTTGTGTTATCAAATTCATAGAGTTTATGTTTTTCAATTTTACTGATGAGGATATGGGCGTATCTAGGGTTGGTAGCGTATCCTGCTTTTTTCAATCCGTGAGCCCAAGCTTTGTAATCCTTCATATCTAATTTGAAAAGATTTTGATAATATTTTCTAAACCTCAAAAATTTGGAATGGTCTTCGTAGGATTCCCTTGGGTCGTTGTACACACGAAAGCATTCGTTGGGAGCATCATCGGTATGTTTCATTGTTTTGCCAGTCCATTCTTCCTTACATTTTATACCGAAATGGTTGTTGCCTTCTTTCGCCAAACGGCTTTGTCCGCCACCTGTTTCCAAAAGTCCTTGTGCCAATGTAATAGATGCCGGGATTTGGTATTTCTCCATTTCTTCCACAGCGTATTGTGCAAATGCTTGTATGTATTGCTCTTCTGTACTCCAAGTTTGTGCTTGGGTTTTGGATAACAACAATATGGCAAAAGCCAAGAATAATTTTTTCATACCTTAATTCAATTCAAAATTTAAAGAAGTTTTTCCTTGTTTTTTCAGCATTTGGTTCACACCGTTTATACCTTGCAATCCACCTGTATGAAATGCCAAAATTTTGCTTCCTTTCGGGAAAAAGCCGTCTTCTATCATTTCCAAAAGTGCCATCATCATTTTTCCTGTATAAATCGGGTCTAACGGAATATTGTATTCGCAATAAAACTCATTTATAAAACGGATTTCCGCATCGGATATTTTGCCATAACCACCAAAATGAGCTTCTATAAGATTGAAGTTTTCTTTGCCAGATAATCCTGCAATTTTTTCCTGTAAAGAATCATCTGCCACAACTTTGAAACCCAATACTTTCTGATGTTCGTCTGCAAATTTGGATATGCCTGAAACCGTTCCGCCTGTTCCAACTGCGGTGCAAAGATAATCAAATATCCGAGTATCTGCATTCAGCATATTTTGTATGCCTTTCACGGCATTTTCGTTCGTTCCGCCTTCGGGAACAACTAAGGCTTCGGGGAATTCTTTTTCGAGTTCTTCCGTTAGATGTTTTTTATTTCTATACTCATCACGAGAAACGAACCGAAATGCCATTCCGTTTTCAGAAGCGAGAAATAGAGTAGGGTTGTCTTGCCAACGATAGGCGATTTCTTCTCCTCGAATGATGCCAAGTGTCGGGATTTTATGCTGTTTGCCAAACGCTGCCAAGGCTGCGATATGGTTAGAATACGCTCCACCAAAGGAAATAAGCAATGGATTTTTGGGCTTGGTTCTTATGTAGTTATTCACATTGTGCAGAAGTTTCCAGTATTTGTTGCCCGAAATCTCAGGGTGTACCAAATCTTCTCTTTTCATAAAAAGTTGTACACTTCCCACAATCGGGATTTCTACAATCGGGAGTTTTTTGTTTGGGATTTCTAATTCTTTAATCATAATGAAAAAATTATATACAAATGTAGTGATTTCATAATTTTTGAGATGTAGAAATAAGAAGGAGAATTATTTTTATCTATCCGTTATTAATGGAGCGTCCACCGCAGCCCGACCTGAGTGGAGCTCTTTTTTGTGGAGCTTTAGCGGAACAAAAAAAGCGGGAACGGAGGGCGGAATAGCTGCCCAAATTTTCAACTTTATTTTTTCTGTTTATTTTTTTGTTGAATAAATATTTAATTATATTAAAATTTTGTTTAACTTTGTTGACGTTAAAATTAATTATATTAAAATGAAGTTGCCTGTTATTTGTCCAAGTTGTGAGAAATCACTTAATGTAAGTGCTTTGAAATGTGAATGTTGTGAAACCGTAATACAAGGGAATTATGAGTTGCCTCTTTATTTGAAACTAAGTAGGGAAGAACAGGATTTTATACTTAATTTTTTCTTATCCAGCGGAAGCATAAAGGAAATGGCGAAACAAGCAGAATTGTCTTATCCCACAATGCGTAACAAAATGGATGACCTAATTGCTAAGATTAAAAACTTGAATATCTGATTATTAACCCAAAAATCACAAAATTATGTATTGGAATATTTTATACAATCCATTATCCAAATTTTCGGAAAAATCTCTTTTTGTTTTCGGGATTGTAGCAACGTTTATCGGTAGTTTTATTGGTTATTATTGTGGTGTAACTTACGATGGTGTTTTGGATACGCATATCCGAAGTCGCACATTTTGGGAGAGCTTTTCGGAAAACCTCGTGAATATTGCAAGTGTATTTCTCGCATTGATTATTTTGGGGAAAATAATTAACCCGAAAACCAGAATGGTAGATGTTTTTAATATTGCAATGCTTAGTAGAATTCCGATTTATATCGGTGCAACTTTTGTTAATAATCCGATGATGAATAACATCAATCAACAAATTATGGAAAGCATTCAAGATGTTGAAAATCTGACTTTTGAGCTGATGGATTTGTTGTTTCTCATTGTTTTTTCTTCTATTCTTTTGTTACTTATGGTATGGCAAATTATTCTTATGATTTTCGGATTTAGGACAGCAACCAACTTGAAAAAATGGCAATATTGGGTGGTTTTCGGTTTTATGCTTATCTTGGCAGAAATTTTTTCTAAGTATTTGATAGGAATAATTTAGATGAAAAACTTTTATCAAATTTTAATTAAAAAAACATTAATAAATATGACATCACGATTTTTATTTTTAGCGATTTGTCTTTTTGCTCAAACTATTTTTGCCCAAAATATTATCGGTTCCTGGAAAGGCGAATTGGAAATGCAAGGAACAAAAATGCCTTTGATTTTCCATATTTCTAAATCCGAAAATGGTTTTATTAGTAAAATGGACAGCCCAATGCAACAGGCAAAATATATTCCGAATTCTAAAACGGAATTTGATGATAATCAATTAAATATAGAAAATAAAAACATCGGATTACGCTATCATGGGCAACTGAAAAATGACAGTATAAAAGGTGTATTCTCGCAAAATGGTTTTGAAATTCCTATGATTTTTGTGCGAGTAAATAAGGAAACGAAACCTGTGAAGATTATTGAAAACTTCCCGAACGATGCAAAATCAAGAATAGAAAAACTGGATAACTTTATTTCTTATTTGGAAAATAACCAAATTACAGCAGGCGGAATTTCTGTTTTTCATAAAGGTAAAGAGGTGTATCACAGGAACTTTGGGGAGAATATTTTGCCCGAAAATAATCCTAAAAATCATCTGTTCCAAATTGGGTCTATTACCAAAACGATGATGGCAACTATTCTTCATCAATTAAATAAAGAAGGGAAAATAGATTTGAACGAAACGCTCGACAAATATTATCCTAATGTTCCGAATGCCGATAAAATCACATTGTACCAAATGATGAACCATACCGCAGGAATAAACGATTATGTGATGAAAGAAGGCGAACTTTATTGGCTTGCAGAACCACGAACCGATACCGAAATTATGGCGGAACTCACTTCCCAAAAACCTATTGGCGAGCCGGGCGAAAAGGTGCAATATTCCAACTCAGCGTACTATTTGCTTACAAAAATATTGGAGAAAGTAACCAAAAAATCTTTCGCTAAAAACTTGGAAGAACGCATCCTAAAACCTCTGAAAATGAAGGAAACCTTCTCTGCACAATCGCATCCTAAAAACATATTCCCGTCTTATGAATATACCGGAGGTTGGAAAAAAGTAAAAGATTTTGATTTCCTAAATGTAGTTGGTGTAGGAGATATTGCGGCAAATCCCAAAGACCTGAATATCTTTATCCAAGCTCTTTTTAAGAACCAGTTGTTGGATAACACGACTTTGGAAAATATGAAGCCCAAAGAAGGAAAAACTTTTGGTTATGGTATGATGGTTGTTCCTTTTTTTAGTAAAAAATTCTTGGGACACAGCGGTGGAACTTACGGTTCTAATTCACTGATGATTTATCAACCCGAAGATGATTTGGCGATTTCTTATACGCTAAACGCCAATCGAACTTCTTCCCGAGTGTTTTCCGTTGGAGTTCTCAGCTCGCTTTACAACACCGATTTCGAGTATCCGAAAGTAAGCACCGAAAAGCTGTCCGTTACGGATTTAGAAAAATATAAAGGCGTTTACAAATCCGAGCAAATTCCTTTGGTAATCACGGTTTTTGTGGAAAATGGCGTATTGACAGCACAAGGAAGCGGGCAACCTTCGTTTGTGTTGGATTATGTAGAAAAACACACCTTCCGAGCAGATAAAGCAGGCGTGAAAATAGATTTCTCTCCGCAAGAAGAAACTTTTATCCTCGAACAAAACCAAATGAAATTTTATTATAAGAAATCAGGAAATTAAATCAAAGAGTATTTTTGTTTTTAAAATAAGAATTACACTTCGTACAAATTTCTTATCTTTGCAGGATAAAAAAGTTCTTTGAATGTTAGGAAGAAGAC
>JAUNTR010000100.1:5124-7281 GCA_030538575.1 Cruoricaptor ignavus
ACAAATTTCTTATCTTTGCAGGATAAAAAAGTTCTTTGAATGTTAGGAAGAAGACAAATTCGTGAAAAAGTGGTGGAGACGCTTTACTCTTACCATCAAAATCCGGAACCTTATGTGGCTTTGGAAAAAAAGTTTTTCTACAAAATAGGGAAAATTTATAATCTTTATGTTTATCAACTCAATTTCTTGGTGGCTCTTAGAGACCTTGCTGAACAGCAAATAGAAATAGGTAAACAGAAGTTTATTAAGAAAGAGGAAGACATTAATCCCAATCAAAAATTCATTAATAACCAAGTTCTGAGAAAGTTGGAGGAGAATACGGAACGCCTTTCCTTTACCTCGAAAAATAAAGAACTGAAATGGGATTTGCACGATGAATTGCTGGTGAAAACTTTCCAAAAAATAAAAGCCGGAAAACGCTATCAGGATTTTATGAAAGAGGAAAATATCTCCTTTGATGATGATCAAAAGTTTATAGGAAAACTTTTCCTAAGATATGTGGCTGAAAATGAAGACTTTCAGGATTATGTTTCCGATAGAGAATTGAGTTGGACAGATGATATACACATCTCTAATTCTATGATACAGAAGACTATAGGATTTATGAAAGAGGATGAATATAGCCATACCCTAATCCGTATGCTGAAAGACGGTTCGGATGAGGATTTTGCGAAAAAACTCCTTTGGGAATCCGTGAAAAACTGGGAAGAAAACGAAAAGAAAATTGAGGAAAGATTGCAAAACTGGGATTTGGACAGAGTTTCCTTGATGGATAAAATTATCCTAATTGCTGCGATTGCAGAGCTGGATCATTTTCCGTTTACGGCTTCCAGAATTATCATTAATGAATATGTGGAAATCTCCAAAGTGTTTTCTACCGATAAATCGAACATTTTTATCAATGGGATTTTGGATAAATATTCCAAAGACCAAAATAGAATATAGAAATTAATAAGGAATAAATAATAATTTTAAATCAATGAAAAAAAATCTTTTAATATTATCTTTAATAGCTGTCGCATTGGTTTCTTGTAAAGAGAAAAATGAGCAGGCAGAAGCATTATCCGTAGAACATACAGCAGAAGACCATAGTGGACATTCGCACGCAACAGACGAAGTTGCACAGGTAGCCTCAAATGCACCATTGACTTCTTTGGCTTTGTCGGAAAATTACTACGATTTCAAAGATGTGAAAAAAGGCGAATCGGTAGAACATATTTACGAAGTTACCAATACAGGAGAAAATCCGTTGATTATTTCGGAAGTAAAACCAGCTTGTGGTTGTACAGCTCCTAATTATACCAAAGAACCGATTATGCCAGGAGAAAAAGGACAAATTACTTTGAAGTTCGATTCTTCTAACTTCGATGGTATGCAAACCAAACAAGCAGAAGTGTTTGCTAATGTGGAAAAATCTCCTATCGTTTTAACTTTTATGGCAAACGTAGTAAACTAAAATCTTATGACAACCATATTTTTACAAGCAGGAGGTGATATGATGCCTACTTTGCTAATGTTTGGGCTGTTTTTCATCTTTATGTATTTTGTGATGATACGCCCGCAAATGACCAGACAAAAGAAGGAAAAAAACTTCCAAGAGTCTTTGAAAGTGGGACAAAGAGTAGTTACCACATCGGGATTACACGGCAAAGTATTCCAAGTGCAAGAGGATGGCATTGTGATAGAAACACTTTCCGGAAAATTGAAATTCGAGAAAGCTGCGATTTCCAGAGAGTTCACAGCAAACCGTTTCCCTGAAGCGACGGAAGAAAAGAAAAAATAAGTTTTTCTTAATATAAAAATAAAGTACAAAAAGACCTCGATTATGCAGGTCTTTTTTTTGATGTTTACCTCGAGTTTTGCTAAAAATATAAAACCTGTATCTTTGCAATCGGATTTTTTAATTTTAAAAATAATGAAATACCTCATCGTAGGACTTGGAAATAAAGGCGAGGAATATACCGAAACTCGGCACAATATAGGTTTTAAAGTAGCAGATAAAATTGCAGAAACTATCGAAGCTCCGTTTAAAACCACCAATTTCGGTTGGTTGGCAGAAGGGAAATATAAAGGTAGAAAAGTTCTTGTGCTAAAGCCCGATACTTATATGAATCTTTCGGGGAAAGCCATAAAATTTTGGTTGCAAAAAGAAAAAAT
>JAUNTR010000101.1 GCA_030538575.1 Cruoricaptor ignavus
CTTTTTTTTGGAAGAGGAAAATTTATTTCACTTTTAAATGAATTCGGAAAACATTCATTGTTTTGATAGGCTAAATTTCCATAGCTTTTTTTTAAGAGAATTTTATTAAAATCTGATATTCAGAAAAAACTTTAGTTGAGTTTTTAATTAAAATAAAAAAGTGTGACATTGAATACAATGCACACTATATATATATTACAAAATCATTCTAAATGTAAATAACCGAATGTATTTTATTTATAATGATTACAAATTTACAGACATTTTGTTGTTTCACACAATATTCTTAATGTAAGAAAAACTTTTGGCACAGTAATTGAAAGTCTGTTGCCACTACACAAATGTCTATATATAATCGTTGATGGAAAGCCTTACAAGGGCTTTCTTTCTTTTTATTCTTGATTAAAAAACTTTATCGTTTCTGGGTTTAGAGTTACCTTGTTATTATTAATACTTCTCATCGCAAAACTGGTTTTTACATTAGAAATATTATCTAATTTCGATAATCTATGTAAAATAAAGTTATGATAATCATCCATATCTTTTAGGTAAACTTTCAGCATAACATCATATTCACCTGCTGTAAAAACAGCTTCTTGCACCTCGTGTAGTTGTTGTATGTTCTCTGTAAAAGCATCAAATAAATTATCGTGATGACGGATAAATTTCACCTGAATATACACCAAAACACCAAACCCGATAACCTCTGGATTTACTACTGCAGAGTATCCTTGGATAACACCATTGTTTTCTAATTTTTTTATTCTCTCATGCACTGGCGATACAGAAAGATTTACTTTTCCTGCAATTTCTTTCACAGATTGGTTACTATTAGTGGTAAGTTCCACGAGAATATCCCTATCTGTTTGATCCATTTTAACCATAGTCTAAAACTTTTTTTAAAATAATAATGTCCAAAGGTAAGATAATTCATTTAATAAAAGAACACCTTCGCAGTATTTTTTTCTGAATAAATGTTAAATTTCATAAACTCACAGAAATATTTTTCTATAAAATTCATCCAGAAGCAAAAAAATACTTAATTAATCTATTAATTTGGTAGATTAACCTGTACAACCCTATCTTTGCACCAGACTTTTAGACAATGAACTTTATTAAAAACACAAATAGCATATCTATCCATACAATTATTTGCATGGGCAAAGAGATTTGTATCATAAATTAGAGGAGTCTGAAATTTCATATTCATATCAACAATTTTAAGCTTCCTAAACTCGGGAAGCTTTTTTTTAACTAAAAATTAAAATTATATAAATGAAAAAACAAGTACTAAGTATCGGTATATTGGGTTCTTTTCTCTTTTGGGGAACGGAGTATAATGCCCAATCATCATCGGACAGTTTAAGAACACAAAAAATTGATGAAGTAGTCGTAGTAGCTTTTGGTAAACAAAAAGCGAAAGCTATTGTAGGCTCCGTTTCTACGGTAGGCAAAGAGGTTTTATCTACGCAGCAGAATAGCAACCCTTTGGGTGCGATACAAGGAAGTGTATCTGGTGTGAACATTATTTCATCTTCAACTCCTGGAAATCCACCTGTAATCAGGGTGAGAGGTATTGGTTCTATTAATGCCAATTCTGATCCTTTAATCATAGTAGATGGAGCTCCTTACAGTGGAAGTATATCTAATATTTCTCAGGAAGAAATAGAATCGATGAGTGTATTGAAAGATGGCTCTGCAACTTCATTATATGGTTCCAGAGGAGCTAATGGTGTTATTTTGATAACTACCAAAAAAGGGACAAGAGGTAAACCGAGAGTAACGATACAATCGTCGTTAGGCTACTCTAATCTGGTGAACAATATCTACCCAATGATAGACAATAGCCAATACCTCAACTACACTTGGGAAGCTCTGAGGAATACTGCTATCGACCAAGGTCGTAGTATTGCAGATGCTGGTGCGTTTGCTTCTGGAGAGGTTATACCAAGATTACAGTACAACCCATATAATGTTGCAACACCTATAGATGCAAACGGTAATTTGGTTCCTGGAGCACAAATGCTATGGAATACAGATTGGGCTAAAGAAATACTAAACCGTTCTGGACAAAGACAGGAAGCCTTAGCAACTATCTCGGGTGGTAATGATAATACAAACTATTTCCTAAGTATAAATTATCTAAACCAAGAGGGCACAGTAAAATCTACCAACTTCGAGCGTTTGAGTACGAGATTGAATATAGAATCTAAAGTTTCTAAATGGTTAACTGTTGGGCTTAATACCAGTTTTGCTAATAACGTAAGGAGCCTCCCACCACAATCAGGAGGTGAATTCGGAGCTCCTATTGCTTCCATATATAATTTTTCTTCCGTATATCCTTTATACGAGAGAGACCCAAATGGCAACCTAATTTTGGACTCCAACGGAAATCCCCAGTATGATTTCGGTGGTGGTTCTGCTACGGTAGTGAATGCACAACGCCCTTTCCAAAGGAACTCTAGTCCAATGGCATTATTGCATTACGACAGGTATCATTATAAAACCAATACGCTTACCTTAAATGGTTTTGTGAAAGTAGATATATTCCCTACCCTATCTTTCAGAAGCAACTATTCCTACGAGCAAAATACGGTTAATAATCATATCTATCGTAATACATTGTATGGCGTTTACGCACCTGAAGGCGGTCGGGTTTCTACAGACAGAGACTGGACGACTACCAAAAACTGGATTAATTCCTTAAACTACTCAGAAAATTTTGGTAATCATACTGTTTCCGCAGATGCTATCATAGAATCTTTGGATAAGACTACAGACTACAATCGTGCAACAGGAACAGGACTTTTCCCAGGAATTGAAGTTCTTAGCGGAACTACTGTGCCTTATTCCGTAACAGGATTTATCGTTCCCGAAAGACTGGTTGGTATCCTTGGTAGAGCAAGTTATAACTACAGCGAAAAATATTTTGTAGAAGGGTCTTTTCGTAGAGATGGGTCTTCTGTATTTAGTAGCGAAACCCGCTGGGGAAATTTCTTCTCTGTTGGTGGAGCTTATATCGTAAGTGAAGAAAATTTCTTGAAAGGCAACAACACCATCAGCTTCTTGAAACTAAAATCTTCTTACGGAGAACTTGGGAACAACAATCTAAGAAGTGCTTCTATTCCAGATAATGTATTTCCTTACTTAGCTACATATCTTACAGGTTACAATGTTGGTAACAACATCGGGATTATCCTTAGTACACCAAAAGACCGCTTACTTACATGGGAAAAAACGGCTTCCTTTAACGCTGGTTTCGAGCTTGGGCTTTTCAAGAACAGAATAAACCTTACTGCAGATTACTATGAAAAAAAATCTGTGGATTTAATTGGTCCACTCGTAACAGCAGGTTCTACAGGAGCTACCTCAATTACAAGTAACATTGGTAAGTTGAAAAATTACGGATACGAATTTGGAATAAATTCCAGAAACATAAGAACTGCAAATTGGAGATGGGACACAAATTTGAATTTCTCTTTCGATAGAAATAAAATCCTTGCCTTAAGCGAAGATAATACGCCGCAAACACAAGGCACCAAACGCTGGGAAGTTGGTCGTTCCCTATACGATTTCTATATACCAAACTATGCCGGTGTAAACCCTGACAATGGTAAACCGCTATGGTATAAAGATGTGGTAAACAGCGATGGAACAACAAGCCGAGTAACAACGGAAAGTTATTCCGAAGCAACGAGATATTTTACAAAAAGCTCCTTGCCTAAAGTTATCGGTGGATTGAACAATTTTGTTAAGTTTAAAAATTTCGACCTCAATGCCCTTATCAACTTCAGCTTTGGTTCTTATATCTACGATAATGACTATGCAAACCTTATGAGGGGAACATTTACAGGAATCTCTGCCCACGCAGACCTCGAAAGAAGATGGCAAAACCCAGGAGACATTACCGATGTCCCAAGACTTAACACCATTAGCCAAGAGGAAACCCAACTATCCGATAGGTTCTTGTTCAAAAATGATTATGTGAGATTAAAGGCAATTACCATTGGATATAATTTTAGCAGGGAAAACTCTGAAAAAATAGGACTAAGAAATGTAAGACTATTCCTACAGGGCGACAACTTGTTTACTTGGCAAACATTGAAAAACCAAGACCCTGAACAAGATTTATCCGGAATAACCAATTTGAGGTCTTTCAATGTAAAAACTTTATCTTTCGGTGTAAAATTAGACTTTTAACCTAACATTAAAAAAAGAAAAAAAATGAACAAAAATATCATAAAAACATTATTTGCAGCATCTGCAATATTAGCACTAAGCTCTTGCGAACGCTATTTAGATGAACCACAGCCAACCAATCAGGTTAGCACTACGTTGGCTTTCTCTAACACACAAAATGCCGAAGCCAACCTAACTGGCATCATCTCTTTTTTCCGAAAAGATAATGTTTCGGTAAATCCCGATGCAGCAAACTTAGGAAGTGTATATTTCGCAAGAGAAAACAGAGGAACTACAGTAATTACTCCTGCAAGTTGGTTTAATCCTGATTACCAAACTATCGCAAGACTTACCATCCATAGAAGAAGCTCATGGACTTGGAACTATTTCTACAAAATGATTCGCCAAACCAACGAATTTATAGCAGGGGTAGAGAGCAGTACAGGTATTGCAGATTCGGATAAAAAATCCCTAATCGCTCGTGCAAAAGTCGTTAGAGCAATAGCCTATTTTGAGTTGCTTCAGGATTTCCAACATGGGTACAACTATGCTAAAAACCAACCCGCATTACCTATATATGGTACTTATAGCCGTACTGCTAATCCGTTTAGCACAACCGAGGAAGTTTACACCTTTATCACAGATGATTTGGAATCTGCACTTGAAGATCTGCCTTCGTCCAGAGTTTCCAAAAACTTTATAAACCTACAAGTAGGGCAAGCTATTGCTGCAAGAGTATATCAAGTAAAAGGTGACTGGGCAAAAGCAGCACAGTATGCCAACTTAGCATACGGAGGAAATACCGATACCGCATTGGATGCTAACGAATATGCACAAGGTTTCAAGGAACTAAACTCTAAAGAATGGATTTTCGGTTACGGACAAAACTCATCGCAAACCATCACTTGGAATATTGCTCCACACTCTTTTACAGATTTATCTTTGGTAAATGATGGATATAGCAGTACCTTTGTAAGCGAAGATTTATACAATATGTTTTCGGATACGGATGTTAGAAAACTATTCGATGTAAATCCAAACATAAGTAATTTCAGAAAATACAGCACCCACAAATTCACTTTTAATAAAGACGTAAGTGCAGCTCCATATATAAGAACTTCGGAAATGATTCTTATTGAAGCAGAAGCACTATACCACACCAATCCTACTGCTGCACACAATTTGTTGTACGCACTACAACAAAACAGAGACCCACAAGCCGTAAAATCCAGCAATACAGGAAATGCTTTATTTGAAGAAATATTAAAGGAAAGGGTAAAGGAACTTTATGGGGAAATCGGTGTAGAGGTTTACGATGCAAAAAGACTTTCCAGACCTTATGCCAGAAGTAGCTTCCACCAAATACCTCTTTCATTCTCAGCAAACGATATTAGGCTTATCTATCAATATCCTCAGCAGGAAATAGATGCCAATCCTAATATCAATGCAAGCATCAATGCTAATAGATAACTTTTAGTTCACATTCATATTTATAAGGACTTCCCCAATTAAGAGGAAGTCCTTTTGTTTTACTTCCTCAGAGATTTACTCTCCCGAAAACTCGCTAATAGATAATACGCTACAAATATTGTAGAAAATTTGATGATAGATGGCACGGCAATTTCAAAACTAAAAAATAACAATCCCAATACTACAAGTACCAAAATACCAATAAGGGAAATCCCCATTTTCTTTGGCAAACTCCATTCTGGGCGATCTACAAAATAAGCCAATCCCCAACCCAAACCAAATGCAAAACCATTGTATAAATCTACAAACCAACCTGCACTTTCAAAAAAATATCGATTGATTAAAAAACTAATTAATGTTCCGATAACCGCATAAGCTAAACTCCTAACCATAATTTATTTCCTTTTTTGCAAAGATAATATTTCCTTTTTCATAAGATAGAAAATTATAGCACTACAAAACAAATAATATTCTCAAAGATTTCATTTACTCTATTTATTAAATTACTATAAATGCTTATATTTGGAAAATCATCAAAATTGATTTTCTTAATATTATGGAACAAAATAAATACGAACCTAAAAACAAAGTAAGAATAGTAACCGCTGCTTCGCTGTTCGATGGGCACGATGCTGCAATTAATATTATGCGACGTGTCATCCAAGGAACGGGTTGCGAAGTCATTCATCTTGGGCACGATAAATCTGCCGAGGAAGTGGTAGATACCGCTATTCAGGAAGATGCAAATGCCATTGCCCTTACCTCTTATCAGGGCGGACACAACGAATATTTCAAATATATTTATGACCTTTTGAGAGAAAAAGGTGCTCCGCAAATCAAGATTTTTGGAGGAGGTGGTGGCGTAATTTTACCCGAAGAAATCAAAGATTTAATGGAATACGGAATCGATAGAATCTACTCTCCCGATGATGGGCGAGAACTGGGTTTGCAGGGAATGATAGATGATTTGGTGCAAAAATCCGACTTCGCAACAGGGGAAAAAGTTACCGTTGCAGATTTGGATAAAATTTCTTTCGAAGATTCCAAATCCATTGCCCAAGTCATTTCTGCAGTAGAAAATTTCTCCGACGAAAAAGAAGATTTGGTAAAAGCCATTGACGCAAAAGCCAAAGATTCGCAAATCCCAATCATTGGAATTACCGGAACAGGCGGAGCCGGAAAATCTTCCTTAACGGATGAAATTGTTCGCCGTTTTCTGCGTTCCAACTCCGAAAAGAAAATCGCCATTATTTCCGTTGACCCTTCCAAAAAGAAAACGGGAGGTGCATTGCTGGGCGACAGAATCCGAATGAATTCCATTCACGACAAGAGAGTGTATATGCGGTCTATGGCAACTCGTGAGAACAATGTTTCGGTCTCGCCTTACATTCATTCCGCACTCAATATTCTGAAACTCGCCAAACCCGATGTCATTATTT